>NZ_JBEORT010000147.1:0-13438 GCF_040302425.1 Streptomyces sp. NPDC126497 | reverse complement strand
ACTTCGCTGCCATCGCCGAGGCGTCCGGCGACGCCGAGATCCAGAAGCAGATGGCCGGCGGCCTGGAGAACATGAACCAGGACCCGGCGCAGCAGGGCGCCGAGGCGCTGGGCGCCCCGCGCGTGGGCGGGGTCGTGCACGGCGAGCCGCTCGGGTTCGGCCAGCGCGCGCGCGAGCAGTTCGTCGGAGGGCGGCGGCAGCGGGTTGCCCGCGGCCCGCTCCTCCTCGCGCAGGGCCCGTCCGAGGCGGCGCAGGTCGGCGGTGTCCATGCCGGCGAGGGGGGAGGTGAGCAGGGTGAGGGCGGTCTCGGTGTCGAGCCAGTGCGGTCCCGCTCCGGTCCCGGTGCCCTCCCGGCCGTCCGCCTCCGCCGTCGCCACCGCGCGCAGGGCCGTCAGCAGCGGGGCCACCGCCGGTTCGTGGCGCAGGGGCAGGTCGTCGCCGTCGACGTCGACCGGCACGCCCGCCGAGGTGAGCGCGCGGCGGACGACGGGGAGGGTGCGGGCGCCGGCCCGCACCAGGACGGCCATCTCGTTCCAGGGGACGCCGTCCTCCAGGTGCGCCCGGCGCAGGATGTCGGCGATGTTGTCCAGTTCCGTGCCGGACGTGGGGTAGGTGTAGACCTCGACCCGGCCGCCGTCCCGTACCGGGGTCAGCTCCCGGTGGGCGCGGACCTTCTCGGCGGGCAGGCGGGGCAGCGGCATGCGCCGGGTCACCCGCCGGGTGGCCTCCAGCAGGGCGGCGCCGGAGCGGCGGGAGGTGCGCAGCACCTGGACCGGGGCCGGGCGGCCGTCCGCCCGGGGGAACGTGTGGGGGAACTCCAGGATGCCGCCCACGTCCGCGCCCCGGAAGGCGTAGATCGACTGGTCGGGGTCGCCGAAGGCGACGAGGGTGCGTCCGCCGGCCAGGGCGTGCAGCAGCCGTACCTGGGCGGGGTCGGTGTCCTGGTACTCGTCGACGTACACGGCGTCGTAGCGCGCGGCGAGCCGTCCGGCGGTCTCCGGGCGGCGGGCGAGGAGCACCGCGCGGTGGACGAGTTCGGCGTAGTCGAGGACGCCCTGCAGGTCGAGGACGTCGAGGTACTCGGCGAGGAAGGCGGAGGCGGCGCGCCAGTCGGGGCGCCCGATGCGGCGTGCGAAGGCGTCCAGGGCCTCGGGGCCCAGGCCCAGTTCGCGGCTGCGGGCGAGCACCGCGCGGACCTCGTCGGCGAAGCCGCGGGTGGTCAGGCAGGCGCGCAGTTCGTCCGGCCAGCGCACGTGCGCGAGCCCGAGCCGCTCCAGGTCCACCTGGCCGGCGAGCAGCTCGCGCACGGTGACGTCCTGCTCGGGGCCCGAGAGCAGCCGCAGCGGCTCCACGAAGAGGTCGCTGTCCTGGTGGGCGCGGATCAGGGCGTAGCAGAACGAGTGGAAGGTGGTGGCCTGCGGGGCGCGGGCGGCCCCGACGCGCAGGGCCATGCGGTCGCGCAGCCCGACGGCCGCCCTGCGGCTGAACGTCAGCACCAGGATCCGCCCGGGGTCCCCGCCGCGGGCGATCCGCGCGGCCACGGACTCGACGAGCGTGGTGGTCTTGCCGGTGCCCGGACCTGCGAGAACGAGCAGCGGGCCGGTGGTGTGCTCAACCACGGAGCGCTGTGCGGCGTCCAGGTGGGGGGGATGCGCGTGAGCGGGCGGGGTACGCACCAGTCGATAAGCGCCACGATCCCCCCGCCGCACCTGGGGGTGCGACAGGCCGCTGGTGGAGGAAGAGGAGCTCACGTGGTTCGCCGGTCCTGGTGGGTGTGCTGTGGGGCCGTCCGCCGCTCGTGCGGGGCGGTGGGCGCGGGGTGAAGGGGGCGCGCGCAGCCGACGCCGCACCGGTGAAAAGTACGGAAGCAGGTGTTCCGTTCCTTCTCCCCGGGCACTCCGGCCGCACATGTCCCTCGCCCCACGAACGTACGTCATGCCACGCGTGTGCCCCTCCTTCCCGTGAGGGGTCACGGATCACACGGTGGCGTGCGCCATGGCGGAGGCTGTCAGGTGTGACCTTCGGTGTGCCCGCCGCCGTCCCACCGCGCCCGTCTCATGTCGAGGCGCGGCGCATGGCCCTGCGCGGCCCGGTCCGCCTCCTTCAGGGGCGTGCCCTCCGCGCGGTAGCGGCCGAGGGCCCTGAGCTCGTGGCCCGGCAGCAGCACGCCGTCCGCACGGACGACACGCCACCACGGCGCGGCTCCCCCGTACAGGGCCATCACGCGCCCCACCTGCCGGGGGCCGCCCTCCCCCAGCCACTCGGCCACGTCCCCGTACGTCATGACCCGTCCCGGCGGGATCAGCTCGGCCACCTCGAGGACCCGCTCGGCGTACTCGGGCAGGGCGTCCGGATGTCGCGGGCCGCCGTCGGACAGAAGGCTCTCCTGGCTCATCCGGCCCATCCTGCCCCACCCCACCGACAACGCGACGCGCTCGCACGCGTGTGCACGGCTCGCCCCGGAGCGGCGCTTCGGGCAGACTGTGCCGCCCCGCGTTCGGACCCTGATGCCCCTGTGTGCCGGTACGGCATGCCACCATCGTGCGGGCGGTGACTGGTGATACAAGACCGAGAAGAGACGATGAAGCAGCAGGGCGCGCACCCCGGGAACACGGAGGGCACCCCTGACGCCTCGTCGCGCCCGGACCCCGCGGAGCCCGAGACCGCGCACATCGACGAGGTCGAGGGCGACGAGCCGCTGCTCCCCGCACGGGTGCACCGTCCGTCCGACCTCATGCGGCTCCTGGCGGGCGTGCTCGCCGTCGCGGTGCTGCTGGCCGTCGCCGCGTTCGCCCACGGCACCACCTCGGGTCTGGAACAGGACATCAACAAGGGCACCGGGCAGGCCCCCGACCTGCTCATCAAGATCGCGGGTCTGGCCTCCAGCATCGCGATCCTCCTGGTGCCCGTGGCCTTCGCCATCGAACGGCTGATCAAGCGGGACGGGCTGCGGATCGCCGACGGCGTGCTCGCCGCGGTCCTCGCGCACGGTGTGACACTCGCCACCGACCTGTGGGTCGCGCGTGCCGCTCCGGACTCGATCCAGGAGGCGCTCACCCAGCCCTCCCCCGGCGACGTCCACGCCCTCACCGACCCGGTGCACGGCTATCTCGCCCCGGTGATCGCGTACATGACGGCCGTCGGGATGTCCCGCAGACCCCGGTGGCGCGCGGTGCTGTGGGTGGTGCTGCTCCTCGACGCCTTCTCGATGCTCGTCACCGGGTACACCACACCGTTCTCGATCATCCTGACGGTCCTGATCGGCTGGACCGTCGCCTACGGCACCCTCTACGCGGTCGGCTCGCCCAATGTGCGCCCCACCGGCCGCACCCTGATGGCGGGCCTGCGGACCGTCGGCTTCCGCCCCGTGACCGCCTCCCGGGTGGAGTCCGGCGACGCCGCCGAGGCCGGGGACCGGGGGCGCCGGTACTTCGTGACCCTGGAGGACGGTCCGCCGCTGGACGTCACGGTGGTCGACCGCGAACAGCAGGCACAGGGGTTCTTCTACCGCGCGTGGCGCAATCTGGCCCTGCGCGGCTTCGCCACCCGCAGCAGCCTGCAGTCGTTGCGCCAGGCCCTGGAGCAGGAGGCGCTGCTGGCCTACGCGGCCATCGCGGCCGGCGCCAACGCCCCCAAGCTGATCGCGACCTCCGAACTCGGCCCCGACGCCGTGATGCTCGTCTACGAGCACAGCGGCGGACGTACCCTCGACTCGTTGCCGGACGAGGAGATCACCGACGAACTGCTGCGCGACACCTGGCGCCAGGTACAGGCCCTGCAGTCCCGCCGCATCGCGCACCGCAGGCTGGTGGGCGATGCCATCCTGGTGGACCGCTCCGGCACGGTGATCCTCACCGACCTGCGCGGCGGCGAGATCGCGGCCGGTGACCTGCTGCTGCGCATGGACACCTCCCAACTGCTGGTGACCCTGGGTCTCAGGGTGGGCGCCGAACGCGCGGTGGCCTCCGCGCTGAGCGTCCTCGGCCCGGACACCGTGGCGGACTGCCTGCCGATGCTCCAGCCCATCGCGCTGAGCCGCTCCACCCGCGGCACCCTGCGCAAGCTGGCCCGGGAACGGGCGGAACGCGAACGTGAGGCGGTGCTGGAGGCCTACCGGCAGTCCAGGCCGCCCCGCGCGGAGCACGGCGCCCACCAGGTCGTACTCGACAAGCCCGACAAGAAGGCCGTACGCGCGGAGCAGCGGGCCGAGAAGCGGGCCATCGACGAGGCGCTGGAGGAGGCGCGCGAGGAGGACCTGCTCACCCAGATCCGGCACGAGGTGCTGCGGATCAGGCCGCAGGCCCCGGTGGAGCCGGCCCGCCTGGAGCGGGTGCGGCCGCGGACCCTGATCAGTTTCATCGCCGGTGCGATCGGCGCGTACTTCCTGCTGACGCAGCTCACCCACATCGAGTTCGGCCCGCTGATCTCCAACGCGGAGTGGGGCTGGGTGGCCGCGGCGGTGCTGTTCTCGGCGGCCAGTTACGTCGCCGCGGCCATGGCCCTGCTGGGGTTCGTGCCCGAGCGGGTGCCGTTCGTGCGGACCGTGGCGGCACAGGTCGCGGGATCGTTCGTGAAGATCGTCGCCCCGGCGGCGGTGGGCGGTGTCGCCCTGAACACGCGGTTCCTCCAGCGCGCGGGGGTGCGGCCGGGCCTCGCGGTGGCGAGCGTCGGCGCGTCGCAGCTCTTCGGGCTCGGCTGCCACATCCTGATGCTGCTGTCCTTCGGCTATCTCACCGGCACCGAGAAGACGCCCTCCCTCTCCCCGTCCCGGACGGTGATCGGAGGCCTGTTGACGGTGGCGGTGCTGGTGCTCGTGGTGACCTCGGTGCCGTTCCTGCGCAAATTCGTCGTCACGCGCGTGCGGTCGCTCTTCGCAGGTGTCGTGCCGCGCATGCTCGACGTGCTGCAGCGACCGCAGAAGCTGGTCACCGGCATCGGCGGCATGCTGCTGCTGACGGCCTGCTTCGTGATGTGCCTGGACGCCTCGATCCGGGCGTTCGGCGACGAGACGACCTCGGTGAGCATCGCCAGCGTCGCCGTCGTCTTCCTCGCCGGCAACGCACTGGGGTCGGCGGCCCCGACGCCGGGCGGCGTCGGCGCGGTCGAGGCGACCCTGACGGTCGGTCTCATCGCGGTCGGGCTGCCCAAGGAGGTCGCCGCGCCCGCGGTGCTGCTCTTCCGGCTGCTGACGCTGTGGCTGCCGGTGCTGCCGGGCTGGCTGGCCTTCAACCACCTCACGCGCAAGGCGGCCCTGTGAACGGGCCACCCCTACCTCGTACGGCCCCCGTCCCGCGCGTCCCGCTCCGGACGTCCGCGCTCCCGGTGCGGCGCCGATCCCGGTGATCGGCAACACCGGCGACCCCGCCACCCCGTACGAGGGGGCGCGCAGGATGGCGCGGGCGCTCGGTGCGGGCGTCGGCGTGGAGCCGACGTACCGGGGGCAGGGGCACGGGGCCCACCACAGCAAGAACGCGTGCGTCCAGGACGCGGTGCACGGCTGCCTCCTGGACGGAAAGGTGCCGGCAGCCGGGACCACCTGCTCGTGAGCGGGCCCGAGGTCACCGCGAAACCGGAGGTCAGAGCGTTATCCACAGGCATCCCCGGCAAACGGCGGATCTGCCTACCATGGCCTGACAGCCATCCGCGGCACAGGGCGGACGGCCGCGAGGGGGGAAGTGGCACATGACCCGTTTCACACGGTGGACGGCCCTGACGGTCGCCGCCGCGCTGCTGACGGCCGGCTGCGGCGGCTCGTCGGACGACGACTCCGACGACGACGGCAGGAGCGGCGGGACGGCGCTCGACTGGGGGCGCTGCGAGGCCTCCGGGGACACCCCCGCACCGGGCGAGGACTGGCAGTGCGCCACCCTCGAGGTGCCGCTGGACTGGTCGAAGCCGGACGGCTCCACGATCGGGCTCGCCCTGATCCGGGCCAGGGCCACGGGCGACGACCGCCTCGGCTCACTGCTGTTCAACTTCGGCGGCCCGGGCGGCTCGGGCGTGTCGATGATGCCGTCCTACGCCGCCACGGCCGCCGAACTGCGCGAGCGGTACGACCTGGTGAGCTTCGATCCGCGCGGGGTCGCCGCCAGCGAGGGCGTCCGCTGCCGCGACGACGAGAGCATCCAGGCCGCCGAGTCGTCGGTGGACGGCACCCCGGACACGCCGGCCGAGGAGCGGGCGTTCCTCCAGGACGCCGCCGACTTCGGCAAGGGCTGCCGGAAGACCGCCGGGAAGCTGATGGCCCACGTCTCCACCACCGACACCGCTCGCGACATGGACCGCGTCCGGCAGGCCCTCGGCGACGACAGGCTGAACTACTTCGGCATCTCCTACGGCACCGAACTCGGCGGCGTCTACGCCCACCTCTTCCCGGAGAAGGTGGGACGGATGACGCTCGACGCGGTGGTCGACCCGAGCGCCGACACCGTGGGTCACGCCAAGAACCAGGCCCGGGGCTTCCAGACGGCGCTCGACAACTACCTGAGGTCCACCGGGCGGGACCCCGGCCAGGGCTCGCGGGAGATCACGGAGCTGCTGGAGCGGATCGACTCCGACCCGTTGCCGACGTCGTCCGGGCGCGAGCTGACGCAGACACTGGCCCTGACCGGCATCGTCCTGCCGCTGTACAGCAAGACCAGCTGGCCGGTGCTGACCAGCGCGCTGGAAGCCGCGGAGGAGGGTGACGGCACGGAACTGCTGGCGCTGGCCGACGGTTACAACGAACGCGACGCCTCGGGGCGCTACGGCACGACGACCCACTCCCAGCGGGTCATATCGTGCCTGGACGACAAGCAGCGGCCGACCCTGGAGGAGACGAAGCGGCTGCTGCCCGAGTTCGAGGAGATCTCGCCGGTGTTCGGGGCCTTCCTCGGCTGGGACACGGCCGGCTGGTGCCACGACTGGCCGGTGCCCGGCCAGTTCGACACCCCGGAGGTGAGCGCGCCGGGCTCGGCGCCGGTCCTGGTCGTGGGCAACACCGGCGACCCGGCCACGCCCTACGAGGGCGCCCGGAGGATGGCGGACGAGCTGGGCGAGGGCGTCGGCGTGGTGCTCACCTGGAAGGGCGAGGGCCACGGCGCGTACGGCAGCGGGAGCGACTGCGTCGACTCCACGGTGAACGCGTACCTGCTGGACGGCACGGTGCCCGAGGACGGCAAGGTCTGCTCCTGACGACGGCGGGGGCTCCGTGCACCCGTGGTGCCCGGAGCCCCCGCGTCGACTCGTGTGCGTACCGGGAGCGGTCAGTAGACGGGCTTCTCCGGTTCGATCTGGTTGACCCAGCCGATCACGCCGCCGCCCACGTGGACGGCGTCGGCGAAGCCCGCGGACTTCAGGACGGCGAGGACTTCCGCACTGCGGACACCCGTCTTGCAGTTCAAGACGATCTTCTTGTCCTGCGGCAGGTTCTCCAGGGCGTTGCCCATGAGGAACTCGTTCTTGGGGATCAGGCGGGCGCCCGGGATGGACACGATCTCGAACTCGTTCGGCTCGCGGACGTCGATGAGCTCGATGCTCTCGCCCTCGTCGATCCACTCCTTGAGCTGCTTGGGAGTGATCGTGGAGTCGGCGGCCGCCGCCTGGGCCTCCTCGGACACGACGCCGCAGAAGGCCTCGTAGTCGATGAGCTCGGTGACGGTCGGGTTCTCGCCGCAGATCGCGCAGTTCGGGTCCTTGCGGACCTTGACCTGGCGGTACTGCATCTCCAGGGCGTCGTAGATCATGAGCCGGCCGACCAGCGGCTCACCGATGCCGGCGAGGAGCTTGATCGCCTCGTTGGCCTGGATGGAGCCGATGGACGCGCAGAGCACGCCCAGGACGCCGCCCTCGGCGCAGGAGGGGACCATGCCGGGGGGCGGGGGCTCCGGGTAGAGGCAGCGGTAGCAGGGGCCGTGCTCGGACCAGAAGACCGACGCCTGGCCGTCGAAGCGGTAGATCGAGCCCCACACGTACGGCTTGTTCAGCAGCACGCAGGCGTCGTTGACCAGGTAGCGGGTCGCGAAGTTGTCCGTGCCGTCGACGATCAGGTCGTACTGGCTGAAGAGGTCCATCACGTTGTCGGCCTCGAGCCGCTCCTCGTGGAGGACCACGTTCACGTACGGGTTGATGCCCTTGATCGTGTCACGCGCGGACTCGGCCTTGGGGCGGCCGATGTCGGACTGGCTGTGGATGATCTGGCGCTGCAGGTTCGACTCGTCGACCTCGTCGAACTCCACGATGCCGAGCGTGCCCACGCCTGCCGCGGCCATGTACATCAGACCCGGCGAGCCCAGGCCACCGGCGCCCACAAAGAGCACCTTGGCGTTCTTCAGCCGCTTCTGCCCGTCCATGCCCACATCGGGGATGATCAGGTGGCGGGAGTACCTGCGGACCTCGTCTACGGTGAGCTCGGGGGCCGGCTCGACCAGGGGTGGCAACGACACGGGGACTCCGTTGGTCGGTCAATCACTACGGTTGTTCTCCGCTCAACACTGCCATGGCCTTTTTCATTCCGAGACACCCGTCCCGACACGCGAGACGATGTCGTCCCAGTAGCCGGGCAGGGGTTCCCAGGGGTCGGTACGGCCGCCCCGGCCCGTGCGGTCCGTGAAGTAGATCGTCGCGGCGCCCTGCCAGCGGGCGATGCGCAGGGCCTCGTCCAGGTGCGGGCGGGGCACTCCGTGCACGAAGTGGCAGAAGCGTTCGGGCGGGTGGTCGGCGGTCCACTCCGCCGCCTGCGACCAGCGGTAGCGGCTCCACGGACCGGAGAAGGCGACCAGCTGGTCGGCGTGGTCGGCGTATCCCGGGTACGGGTGGGTGCCGTGGCCGAGGACGATGTGGGCGCCGTGGGCGCGGCGGGGGTCGTGGGGGCCGTCGTGGAGCGCCCGGAGGGCGGCGATCGTGCGCCGGACCTCGGGGAGCGCGGCGCGGTCGGCGGGACAGCGGTCCAGGAGGAAGCCGTCGACCCGGTACCAGTCGGCGAAGCGGTGCGCGTCCGCGACCACTTCGCCGAACGTGCGGAGGCCGTACGCCGCGTCGAGGTGGCCGAGGAGGCGGACACCGGCGTTGCGGAGGCGGCCCGCGGCCTGCAGGCAGTGCGGGTCGGGCTGGACACCGGGGCCGTCGGCCACATTGAGGACGACCCAGTGCAGAGGGGCGCCCGGGCGGGTGAGGTTCCTCCACTCGGCCGGGGCGACGAGGGGGTGCGCGAGGCCGGGGACGCCGAGGCCCGTGCAGACGTCGGTGCTCGCCGTACCCGGTCTGACACCGGTCAGATACGGCATGCCGCCTCCATCCAGATGTCGGCGAGGGACTCCTCGAGGTTGATCCGGGGGCGCCAGCCGAGCCGGTCGCGTGCGGTGCGGACGTCGGCCTGCTGCCAGCTGCCGCAGCCGTCGGGGTACGGCAGGCCGACGGGGGCGGTGGCCGGGTGGTCGAGGTCGGGGCGGGGGTGGCCGAGCGTGGTACGGAGAGGGGTGGCGGGGTGGGACCCGTGGGCGGGGTGGGGGGCGTGCGGTGGGTGCGGGCCCGGAGGGGTGTCCAGTTCGTTGAGGACGCCGCCGTAACCGGCCACCCGGGCGAGGATCCCGGCGGCGTCGCGGAGGCGGACGGCGCGGCCCGAGCCGATGTTGATGACGCCCTGCGCGGCGGAGAGGGAGGCGGCGTGAACGGCGCGGGCCACGTCGCGGACGTCGACGAAGTCCCGCTGTGCGCCGAGTCCGCCGAGCTTCAGCTCGCCGTCACCGGACTGCATGGCGCGGCGCATCGCCTCGGCGAGGCGGCCGAGGGGGGAGCCGGCGGGGGTGCCGGGGCCGACGGGCGAGAAGACCCGGAGGACCACGGCGTCCAGGCCGGAGCCGAGGACCAGCTCGGTGGCGGCGAGTTTGCTGACGCCGTAGGGGCCGCCGGGGCGGGGGACGGCGTCCTCCGCCGTGGACGAGCCGGGCTGGCTGGGGCCGTACTCCGAGCCGCAGCCGATCTGTACGAGCCGTGCGCCGCAGCCGCTGCGGCGGAGGGCCTCGCAGACGGTGGCCACGGCGACGGTGTTGTGCCGGGTGAGTTCGCGGGCGCCGCCTCTCGTGGTGCCGGCGCAGTTGACGACCACACCGGGATGGACGGCGTCGAGGAAGCGGGTGAGGGCGCCGGGGCTGCCGGTGGCGAGGTCGAAGCGGACGTCGGCGTCGTCGCCGCGGCCGAGGGCGGTGAGCTGGACGGCGGGGTCGGCGAGGAGGCGGTCGGCGACGAAGCGGCCGAGGTAACCGTTGGCTCCGATCAGGAGGACTCGCATCGGGCGGCTCCTTCGGCGTCCGGGGTGGTCATCCGGGGTTCTCCTTCGAGTGCGTGTGCTGTGGCGCGAGCGCCTGGTGCCGGTGGGCGGGCGGGGGCCGGGCCGGGGGTGTCCGTCCTCGGACCGGCGCGGATCACGTCCGCCGGAGGGGGTGCGGGGCGCGGACGCGCGGACGCCCGCCGCCCGCAGTCGGTACGCGCGTCGTCACCGCGGTCGCTCCGGGGGGATGTGCGCCGAGGCCCGGGCGAGCGTGCGGGAGGCGTGGACCAGCAGGACCAGCGCCGCCGCTCCGCAGGTGAGGGTGGGGAGGGCGGCGGGGCCCCAGGTCGCGGTCAGGGTCTGGACCGGGGTGGCCAGGGCGTCCCAGCCGGGAAGGCGGGCGGCGAAGAGCGTGGCCAGGGCCGTCATGTGAGCGGTCGCCGTGGCCGCGAGGACCACCTTCGGCGCGTGGGTGAAGCCGTGGATCGTGAGGAGGCGGGCCAGGAAGAGGAGGCCGCCCAGGGCGAGTGTCGGGGGGAGGACGAGGGGCTCGTCGAGGAGCGCGGACGCCGCCGTGAGCAGAGCGGCCACCGCGCCCAGGAACAGGGCGGTCGTGCCGATCAGCACGGGGCGCACGGAAGCCGAGAAGTCCTCCAGGCCCCGGCTCGACGCCAGCCTGCGGCGGACCCGGGCGGCGAGGACGTGGGCCGTCCAGGCGGCGGGCGCGCAGGACAGGGCGAGCGCCACGGCAGGGGCGAGGGCGAGCGGCCAGTCGCCCTCCGTCGTGCCGTCGGGCAGACCGTCGGGTCCGCCGGTGACCGCCGCGTTCAGCAGGCCGTCGCCCAGGAGGGCGTAGCCGAGGAGCCAGCAGGTCCAGGACGCCGTGGTGGAGCGGGGCGGGATGTCGGACCGGGCGCTCAGCGGGCCCCGGCGCAGCGCAGCGCGCAGGGCGAGGACGACGGCCAGGACGCCGGTGGCCGCGATGTAGAGGCGGGGCCGGCCGTCGGTGAGGCGCAGCGCGATCACCGTCGCCACGCACAGGGCGCCGGGGAGGAGGGTGAGGGCGGTCCAGCCGGCGCCTTCCCCCGGACTCGTCGTCGCCGGGGCCGGCTGCCGGGGCGCGCCGTCGCGGGGGACCCTGGCGTAGAGCTCCTCGGCGAGGGAGAACACGTCCCGGTGGCGGAAGCGGGCGGCGGTCCGGTCGGTGATGCCGTGGGCCTCCAGGCCCGCCGCGATCTCCAGCGCGTCCACCGCCTGTTCGCACAGGGCGCGGTGGCGGTGCAGCAGCGCCTTGACCGGGTCGGCCGCGCCGGACGGCGTGCCGCGGTTCAGTTCGTCCAGGCCGGTCATCGGGCCGTCCCCCTCGCGGGTACCGGGACGTCCACGGCCCACCGGGGGACGGCGCGCGGGGCGGAGTCGGTCCAGTGGCCGGGGACGTGGGCCTCGGCGGGCGCGGCGAAGGGCAGGGGGGCGCCGGCTTCGTCGAGCAGGAGGCGGCGGACCGGGGTCCGCGCGACGATCTCCAGGTAGATGCCGTGGAAGGCGGAGACGTTCTGGTCCACGGTGAACAGCTCGAGGGCGCGGGCCCGGGCGGCGGCACCGAGGCGTACGCGGCGTTCGGGATCGCGCAGCAGGGAGACGCACGCCTCGGCGAGCGCCCGCGGATCGCGCGGCGGTACGACGAGACCGGTGCCGCCGACGGCCTCCACCACCGCGCCGACGTCCGTGGAGACCGTCGCCCGTCCGCAGAGCATCGCCTCGACGAGGCCGGCCGGGAAGCCCTCGACCACGCTGGAGAGGACCGTCACGGCGCCCGAGGCGTACGCGTCGGCGGGGGTGGGCAGGTCGGGGCCGCCGATCTCCTCGAACGACACCGGGCCGGCGCCCACGGCGTGCGGGCCGTCGGCCCCGTCCGGGAAGAGGTGCGCGGCCAGTGCCCTGCAGTGGTCGAGGTAGGCGGCGCCCTCCGGGTCCGAGGGGCCGCCGACGATCCGCAGCCGGGCCCTCGGTTCCTCCCGGCGGATCTCCGCGAAGGCGTGCAGCAGCGAGACCAGGTCCTTGGCGGGCTCCACGCGGCCGACCCAGAGGAGCGTGTACGGGTCCGCGCTCTCCGGGGACTCCCCCGCCTTCGCGAAGGGCGCGGCGTCCATGCCGGGGTACACCGTGCGGAGCTTCGCCCGCTCGGCGCCGCAGCGCTCCTGCCAGCGGCGGGCGTGCGTGTTGCCCGGTGTGATGAACGCGGCCCGGCGGTAGGTCTCGGCGGCGAGCCTGCCGTGGAAGGCGGCGAGCAGGGAGCGGACCGCGGGTGGGGCGTCGGGCCGGGTGAGGTAGTGCGTCCGCAGGCGTACGCCGTATTCGGTGACGAGGAGGGGGACCTCGAAGAAGTGGTGGGCGAGCAGACCCGGAAGGGCCGTCACCCCGCCGGCGGTGGCGTGGCACAGGTCCACCGCCCCCAGCCCGTCCTCCTCGTACCAGTCGAGCGAGAGGGGACGCAGGGCGCGCTCCAGGTACGCGGCGACGGCCAGCAGATCGGGTACGCGGGCCTCCCGCGCCGCGCGCAGGACGCCGGGCGCACGACAGGCGCGCTCCAGGGCGCGGACGGCCGTCTCGGAGCGGAGTGCGGCCACCAGGCCGCCTTCGTCGCGGGCGAGTTCGGCGAGGCCCCGGAGAGCGGTGGCGAAACGGTCCGCCTCGGGCGCCGCGGACTGCGGGCCGGGGGCGGTGGGGTCCGTCGCGGCGCAGAGGACGGCGGCCAGGTCGCCGTAGTGCTCCGAGAAGCGCCGGCGTGCCCGGCGGCCGTACACCACCCCGTCGTCCTCGGCCGCCCACAGCGGTGCGGTGCGGACCCGGACGACCTGGGGCGGCAGCGGGACCCAGCCCGCGTCCTCCTGGGCCTCACCGCTGCTGAGCGCGTGGACGTCGAACTCGTGCTGCCCGAGTCCGCGCACCAGGCGGTCGCACCAGAGCCCGCCCTCACCGCCCACGTACGGATAGCCACCCTCCGTAAGCAGTCCGATGCGCACGTGCGCACCCCCGATCTCCCGTGTGGGGAGCCGCCGTCGCTCCGGCGGCTCACAGCGGGACGAACGTATGCGGACCCGGGGGTGGGGGGGGGGGGGGTGTGGGGTGTGGGGGTGTGGGCGGGGGGGGGGCGAACCGGGGGGCGGCCGCCGCCCCAGGACGGCACGGCCG
>NZ_JBEORT010000146.1:0-13594 GCF_040302425.1 Streptomyces sp. NPDC126497 | reverse complement strand
CCCGGGCGAGCTCCTCGACGTCGCCGACCGGGCCGGCGGCGCCGGTCGCGGCGGGGCCGGCGGCCGCCGGGGCGAGCGGCCCGGCGTCACCGGCGGCCCGGGCGAGCGCGTGCCGCCAGCGGGCGGCCTGGCGTTCGGGTGAGGGGGCCGCCACGGTGAGCACGACGGGGGCGTCGGCCGCCCAGGCCGGGTCCCAGCCCGTCGCGCCGTACGTGAACAGGGGGACGCCCCGCAGTGCGGCGCAGAGCGCCCCGAGCACACGGGCCCGCTCGGCGGGTTCCCCGGGCAGCGCCGCCAGCGGCCCGAGCACCACGCCGGCGCCGGTCAGACGGGCTTCGAGGGCGATCACCCGGGCCAGCGCCGGCACCTCGGCCGGGTGCCGGGCGAGCGCCGCCGTGTCCAGGACGAGCGGGCGCAGACCGGCCAGGCGCAGGGCCGCGGTGGCCAGCCCCTCGGCGTCGCCGCCCCGGCTGCGCAGGTGGACGAGGCCGGGTCCGGCCCCGGCGGCGGCCGCCGCCCGGCGGACCTCCGCCGCCTCGGCGGTGGGGTCCTCCCGGACCTCGCCGAGCACGCCGGTGAGCCGGGCGTCGGGCCGTGTGTCGCCCAGGAGGTGGCCGGTGACCCGGTCGGGGACCACCAGGACGCGGGAGAGCGGGGGCCGTTCCGGTTCGGTGACCTCCACCAGGCCGTGCGCGACCAGCGGGGCGCCGGGGGCGAGGCGGAACCGGGCGGGCGACGCGCCGCCGAGCCCGCACAGCTCCAGCGCCAGCCCGACCGTGGGCCGACGGCGTGTCAGGTCGTCGTTGAGGTAGCCGTAGAGGCGCTCGAACCGCGCGTCCAGATCGGGTGCCAGGGCGACCAGCAGCAGGTCCAGGTCGAGCGGCGACAGGCCGAACCGCCGGGCGAGCGTGCCGGGGACGGAACCGGCCGGCGGCTGCCAGGGCTCCCGGGCGGGCAGGCCGAGCCCACCCGGCTCGTCCAGGATCCGCGCCGCCGCCTCCGGCGTGAGGTACTGGCCGCGGTAGGGGTCGTCGGGATCCGGATCGGCGTCCCGCCGCGCCGCCACGGCCTCCCTGACCCGTCTCTCGACCGTCCCCAGCCGTACCCAGAGGGCGTCGGGGCCGGGGGAGGGGGCGTCGGGGCCGGCGCCCCCCCCCCCGGCACGGCTCTCCTCGAGCGCGGGTTCCACGGTGTGCGTCACGGCTGGCGGTCTCCCTTGCGGCGGCGCCGGGCCGGGGCCGGCGGGCGTTCACGCGGTCCGGCGAAGCCGTCGGGGCCGGGGTCGCCGACCCCGGTGTAGCGCAGCCGGCGTCCCGGGACCGCCTCCCCGCCCTCGCGCGCGGCGGCGGAGCGCACGACCAGTCCTTCGGTGACCGGCGGCGCGACGGCCCTGGTCACCCCGGCGAGCGGCGCCCGCACCCGGACCCCGAGGGACGCCTTCAGCTCCCCGCCGAGCGCCGACCACACATCGGCGGCGGCCGGCGCCTCCATCCCCGTCCCGGCGGTGTCCAGTCCGACGGTCAGGCCGAGTTCGGCGAGCGAGCCGGTGAGCAGCCCCGGGGGCAGCACGTCGTGGGCCACCAGGGTGCCGAGCACCTGGGACAGCAGCCGGTGCTCGTCCTGCGGGCGGCCCGCCCACGCCGTGACGAGGTACGTCAGCTGGAACCAGCGCGGCGGGGAGCGCCGTGCGACGAGGTTCCCGTCCTCGTCGTACACCTCCCCCGCGCCGGTGCCGCGCCGCAGGGCGTCCTCCCGGATGTCGTAGAGGAAGACGCAGACGGTCGGGGCGCTGCGCCGGGCCGCCCAGTCCCGGGTGGGGGCGTCGAAGACCACCTCGACGCCCGACGCCTCCAGACCGCTCCCGGCGAGCAGCCGGCGCAGTCCCTCGTCGACCTCGTGGATCACCGGCGGGCCACCTCGTCCGGCGGCTGCACGCTGCCGTTGACGACCAGGAAGTCGGTCTTCACCGGGGAGAATCCGGGGCCGCGGGCCGTGATGACGCGCGGTCCGGTCTGGTCCTTGGCGAGGATGAGCAGCTGGCCGGTGAACGTGCCGTCCGCCAGCGGGACGGTCGGCGCCGCCGCCGCGGTGATCCCCGGCGTCCACGTGAACCGCACCGGCACGCCCGGCGGGAAGTCCTTGCCGCGCACGGAGGGGACGAAACCGGGCTTGCCGATCTCCGGCACCGCGACGATGCGCGGCTGGAGGATGCGCAGCCGCTGCCGGGCGGTGTTGTCGCGCTCGTCGGCGTCCGTGCCGCTGGTGGTGAGCGTGCCGGTGACCCGGCCGGTCATCGCCTTGTCCGGGCTGAGCACGACCCGTACGACGGTGCTCGCGCCCGGCGTGAGGTCGGGCAGCGCGCACACCCAGTTCCGGTCGCAGCCGGCCGGCGGCCCGCTGTGGGGGAGGCCGGCGGGCAGGCCGATGCGCAGCCGCAGTCCGGTGGCGAGCGCGTTGCGGCCGTTGCGGACGGTGTACGTCACCACGACCCGCCCGCCGACGTAGCCGGGGTTCGGCTGGGCGGTGACCCGCACCCCGGGACCGGCCTCGGGCTCCTCCGGCTCCGCGGGCGCCGTGGGAGTCGGTGTGGGGGCCGGGGACGCGGGCGGCGTCGGGGTCTGGGTCGGGGGCGGGGTCGGTGCGGGGGTCGGCGGGGCCTCGACCACCGGTACCACGGTCCGGCCCGCGTTGTCGCTGGGCTGCGGATCGATGACCGTACCGGCGACCGACCAGCCGACCGGCGCGTCGCCGGGGACGACTCCGGTGAGCGTGACCTCCACCGGGACGGTGGCACCGGGCTCCACCACGCCGAGGTCGCACTCCAGGGAGGCGGCCTCGCAGGTGCCGCCGGGCCGGCTGATCCGGGTGACCTGCACGCCGGCCGGCGGGGCGACGGTCAGCCGGGTGCCGGGGGAGGCGGCGGGGCCGTTGTTGACCACGTCGACGGTGACCGTGGTGGTGTCGCCGACGGTGACCCGCGGGGCGGTGCCGGGCACCCGGACGGCGAGGTCCACGGACTGCTGGACGGCGGGTTCCTTCTGCCGGCCCGCGAGATCGCCGGTGAGCGCGGTGACGGCGCCGGAGGCGATGTCGAGGCGGCTCAGCTTCTCGGGGCTGTTGACCGCGGCCCCGGTGCGGGAGCTGAAGACGAGCCCCTTGCCGTCGGCGGTCCAGGCGGCGTCGCGGGGCTGGTGCGGGCCGGTGACCGAGGTGTCCGGCAGCTCCCGGCCGCAGGCGCCGGGCACGCCGCGGGCGGCGGCCGGCAGCAGCACCCGGCAGGTGTCGCCGGACGGGGAGGCCAGCAGGATGCCGTTCTCCTCGTCGATCCGGCCGGCGCCGTTCTTGCGGTTGAAGACGATGCCGCGGCCGTCCGGGGAGAACGCGGGGCTGTCGTCGATGACCTCGCAGTCGCCCGGGCAGTTCCTGGCGCTCAGGTCGCTCTGCCGGGACCGGCCGTTCTGCCGGAGCAGGTCGGCCACCGGCACGGTCCACACGTGCTTGTTGCCGCCGGCCCCGTCGATCTCCATGGCGCGGGTGAAGGCCAGGGTGGTGCCGTCGGAGGACCAGGTGGGCTGGGCGTCCCGGCCGGTGAGCTCTCCGTCCGGCGGGACGACCTCGCCGGCGATCGCGCCGCTGGCGACGTCCGCGACGAGGATGCGGCCGGCTCCGCCGACGCCGCCGGGCGAGGTCCGGGTGAAGGCGAGGTACTTGCCGTCCGGGGAGAACGTCGGGTCGGTGTCCCAGTCCGTGTCGGCGCGTTCCTCGAGGTCCATGGGCTCCGCTTTGGATCCGTCGGCGTTCACCGTCCAGATCCGCTGGATCCGCCTGCCGGCGGCGTTGTTCTCGAAGCGGGTGACGACGATCCGGCGGCCGTCGGGCGTGTAGCTCTGCCGTTCGGTCCACGGGTCGTAGCCGGGCCGGGGATCGAACAGCGGGTCCTTGGCGGGGTCGGTGTTGGTGTCGGCCTCCGGATCCTCGTCGAGGATCGTCAGCCCCAGGTCGCGGGGGTCGGAGCCGTCCGTCCGGGCGTCCTGGAGCGTCACCGTGTGCGGGCCGGCCGCGGAGGTGCGCTCGACCACCGCCCTGCCGCCGTCGAGGGGGCCGAGCCAGGTGGGCGAGAGGACGTCCCGGTTCTCGTTGAGCACCAGCGAGGGGACCCGGTCGGAGTGGGCGGTGGACCGGAACACGTGGTCCCAGTCGCCCTCGCACTCACAGGTGGTCTCGGGGCTGAGGAACACCAGACCGTCCCCGTCGGGCAGCCACGCTGCCCCGTGGGCACGCCAGCCGGCCCTCGCGCCCCCGAACAGCGGCTCGTCGGCCGTCCCGTTCGTGATCCGCAGCCGGCGTACGGACTTCCCCTCCTCGGTCGTGGTGACGGTGTACGCGATCCAGCCGCGATTGGTGTCGTCGTCGACCGGGTTCCACGCCGGTTCGGAGGCGGTGCCGTTCGCGGGGTCGGTGATCCGGGTGGCGATGCCGTCGTACAGGTTCCGTACGTAGATCTGCCGGCCGGCCGACGAGTCGACGTCGGAGGCGTACGCGATGCGCTTCCCGTCGGGGGAGACCGTCGGGTCCTCCTCGTCGTCGTCCGGGGTGTTGGTCAGCCGGGTCAGACCGGTGCCGACGGTGCCGTCGGTGCGCACCAGCCACAGGTCGCGCTGCGTCCCGCCGCCCGCGGCGGGCTCGGCCGCGTCGAACACCACGAACCGCCCGTCGAACGTCAGTTGGGGGTGCGCCGCGTCCATGCCGGTGGTGAGCCGCCGTACCGAACCGTCGGCGGCCCGCAGGTAGATCTGCGGGTTCTTCTCGTCGCGGCGGCTGGCGAAGACCAGTTGGTCGCCGAGGGCGGACGGCTGCACGTCGTAGTGGGCCGGCTCCTCGTCGGAGGGGGCCGGGCCCTTGCCGGGCAGCGCGGTGCTGGAGGTGGTGCTGGCGACCTCGCCGAGACTGCGGTGCCCGGTGCCGGCGTACACGA
Organism: Streptomyces sp. NPDC126497; assembly: GCF_040302425.1. Classification (NCBI taxonomy): domain Bacteria; kingdom Bacillati; phylum Actinomycetota; class Actinomycetes; order Kitasatosporales; family Streptomycetaceae; genus Streptomyces; species Streptomyces sp. NPDC126497. The sequence continues at coordinate 8,619 of NZ_JBEORT010000146.1, read as the reverse complement.
TCCGGGTCCGACCGGCGTCCGCCGCGTCCGCCGCGGCCGCCGTCCGCGGCTCGGCGCCGCCCGGACCGGCCGCCGCCGTCACACCGAGCAGGGGGGCGAGCAGCAGCAGCGACATGCCGAGTCTCCCCAGGCGGTACCGCCCGCCGGAGCCAGCGGTTTCCATCACGGTCCCCTTCGCAGTCTGGTGCGGCACCTGGATGTGCCCCCGCCACCATGGACCGGCCGCGCGCACGGCGGCAGGGCGGTGGGGCCGCACCCGGGGGAAGCGCGGGGTGCGCTTTCGGGCAGCGCGGGCTTCCCCGGCGTCGTCGGCGGGGACCCGGCCGGCCCTCAGATCAGTCCGTTGCGCAGCGCGTAGCCCACGGCGTGCGCCCGGTTGCGCAGTTGCAGCCGGGTGATGACCTCGTGCAGGACGTTCTTGACGGTGCGTTCGGAGTACGAGGTCTTGCGGGCTATCTCCGCCGTGTCCAGCCCCTCCGACACCAGGCGCAGCATGTCCGCCTCGCGCGTGGTGAGGGTGGACAGGGACAGGGACCCGGGGTCGAGCGCGGAGCGCCGGAGGCTGCCGACGTGGTGGAGCAGGTCGCCGAGCAGGTCGCCGGGCAGCATCCCCTCGCCGTTGCCCGTCGCCAGGACCAGGCGCAGCAGCTGGTCCTGATCGGCCTCGGCACGGCGCAGCACCGCCGCCACCCCGCACTCGATGACGCGTTGCAGCCCGCCGCCCCCGAGGGCTCCCACCACCAGGCAGGTGCGGGTGGCGCTGTTGTGCCGCAGCCGGTTCAGCAGGGCGGCCACGTCGTCGTCGACGGTGTCGGCGACCACCAGGGACACCTGGGCCGAGTCCACGTCGTCGGCGTCGGCCAGGTCGATCTCGGGGCGGTGCCGCAGCTGCTGGACGACACCCACCCGCAGTACGGGGTCGGCGGCGTAGACGGCCAGGGTCACCCGGGCCGGGCGCTCGGAGCGGGAGGGGCGGTGGATCCAGTCGGCCCGGACGGGGTCCCGGGACACGGCGTCGGGCGCGGCAGGCCCGTTCTCTTCTGCGCGGAACACGATTACCTGTTTCATGAGTCGGTGGGGGGTAAGAGGTGAGAACACGAGGCGATCACGGGAGGGGCGGGGCACGGGAGGCGGCTCGCCACATCAAGGGCCCACCATCACGGAGGAGTCGACATGGGCTTGCCGGGCAGCGCGACTGCCCGCGCATTGCCCTCGCGTTCCTCGCCGCGCCGCCGGGCGCGCTCCTACGGTGGGGGCGTGACACCTTCCGCAGCCTCTTCCGGTCCCGGTGCGCCCGGCCTCGACATCCCGGCCGTGACGGTGACCCCGGGTGACACCGCCACCACCACCCTGACGGTGCGCAACGACAGCGACATCGTCGAGGCGTACGACCTGCGGGTCGTCGGGGACTGTGCCGCCTGGACCACGGTGGAGCCGGCGCGCGTCTCCCTGTACCCCGGCACCTCCGAGACGGTGACGCTCCGTCTGGAGCCGCCGCGCTCCCCGGAGGTCCGGGCCGGCGAGATGCCCCTCGGTGTGCGGGTGCTGCCGAACGAGCACCCGGACGCGGTGCGGGTCCTCGAGACCACCGTGCACGTGGGGGAGTTCCACGAGCTCCGGACCGAGCTGTCCCCGCGCCGCCGGCGCGGCTGGCTGCGCGGCCGCTACCTGCTGGCCGTACGCAACCAGGGCAACACCCCGGTGCGGGTGGGCTTCACCCCCGGGCAGGCGGGCGAGGAGCTGGGGTTCGCCTTCGCCCCGGAGCGGCCGGAGCTGGAGCCCGGCGAGTCGGCGGAGGTCGCGCTGCGGGTCCGCACCGCCAAGCCGGTGTGGTTCGGCGCCCCCGTGGTGTGGCCGTTCACCGTGGACGCCGCGGAGGCCCGCGACCAGGAGGAGCCGGCGGAGGACCGCTGGGACGATCCCGTCGTACGGCCGCCGCTGGACGCGGAGTTCGTCCAGATCCCGGTCTTCCCCAAGTGGCTGCTGGCGCTGCTCGCCGCGCTGCTCGCGCTGTTGCTCGCCTGGTTCGCGCTGGTCCGTCCCGCGGTGCGCAGCGCCGCCGAGGAGGCGGCCACCGAGGCGGTCCAGCCGCGGCCGACTCCGGCCGGGGAGCAGGAGGCCGCCGGGGAGTCCCCCGGCACCGGCGCGGACAGCCGGCCCGGAGGCGGCGGCCAGGAGTCGGGGGCGGCGACCGGACCGGGCGGCGGAAGCGGCTCCTCGGCCGGAAGCGGCTCCTCGGCCGGGGGCGGCACCACGGCCGGCGGCCGGCAGAGCTCGGCGACCATCGACCTGAAGACGGGCGCCGGATCGACCAGGACCGGTACCTACAAGGTGCCCGAGAACAGCGTCTTCGGGATCACCGACATCGTCGTCGCCAACTTCCAGGGCGACGAGGGCGTGCTGACGATCTCCTTCGGCGATCGCAAGATCACCACGATCGCGCTGGAGACGTTCCGCAACCAGGACTACCACTGGGTCACTCCCATCGAGATCCCCGAGAACGACACGGTGACCATCAGCGTGACCTGCGCCAAGCCCGGGACACCGGCCACGGGTCGTCAGGCGTCGGAGTGCCACGAGGTCCTGAACGTCAGCGGGGTGCTCAGCACCACCACGCAGTGAATCGGACGTTCTGCTTTCGAACTCAATCCTCAGTCAGTTCAGTCAGTGGCGACTGCATCCGTGAAGTTTCGAAAGGCTTTCGGCCTGAAATCGATAGCCTTGGTCTCAAAACCAGCATCCGACCCCAGGGGCCCCGCGGGGAACTGAGTTCCGCGGGGTGGTGACGCGGCCGACGGCCGCGGACGCGCTACGGGCGACCGGCGCCCGGGTTCCCGGACTTCCTCGTGCCGTCGCCGGAGGCGCCCTTGTCCGAGGCGTCGTTGCCCGAGGCACTGCTGCCCGAGGCGCCCGAGCCGTTGCCCGCGCCGCGCGCGGCCCTGTCGCTCGCGCCGCCCGAGGAGCCGTTCGCGGACCGGCCGGCCGTGCCGCCGCCCTCCTGCGGCGCCCCGGTGGTGCCGGGCCGTGCCCCGGTCCCGGTCCCCGTCCGCCGCCCGGCGCAGTAGGCGTCGACGTTCGCCGCGCCGCCCGCCGCCTCCACCAGCCGCTTCCAGGCCGTGGAGTCCAGCGCCTCGCCACGTCCCCGGAGCTGCCCGTGGGCACGGCAGGGGGCGTCGGCGTCCCGGGCCGTCCCCGGGCGGTCCGGGCGGCCGGTTCCGGTACCCGGGTCCGCCGGGCCGCCCACGGACGGGCCGGCGGTGCCGGGCGACGGGCCGGTGGCGCCGGGGGACGACGGGGCGTGGGTGCCCCCGCCCTCCTCCGCCGGGCCGTCCGTGGACGAGCCCGTCGCTCCGATGCCGGCGACCGCGACCCCGCTCAGGGCGAGACCGGCGACCAGCGCGGAGAGCGTGGCCTTCAGCGAGTGGCGGCCGAGCCGGCTTCGACGGGCCCGCCAGTCGTCCCGGCGCCGGGTGCGCGCGCCGTGCGCCCCCGGCTCCCGGGCGGCCAGGAACGCGGCGACGGCCCGCTGCTCGGCCCCGGCGTCCACGCCGGGGCGGACCAGCGCGGCGGCGAGCAGCGCCTCCAGCTCGGCGGTGTCGACGACCCGGCGCCCGCCCGTGACGGAACCCGCGCCGCCGGACCCGGGCGGCGCTCCCTCGGGGTGCGCACGCCGACGGCCGGCCGGCCCGCCGTCGTTCTGCCGTTCACCCATGCCGTTTCCGTTCCTGCTCGTTCCGCTTGATACCCGCACCCGACCCGCCGCGCCCGCGCGGACCGGCCACGCGGGCGGTGCCGCCCGGACCGACGCGTACGTTCCGCGTGTCCGGCCTGTTCAGCCGGCGGCCCCCGGGGACCGCCGCCGGCCGCCGGGCGCGGGCGGCCCGGGCCGGACGTCGCCGCGCCGCCCGCCGCGTCCGCCGTCCCGGCCGGCGCTCACGCCGACTCACCCAGCGTCCGCGGCGCCTCATCCGTCACACTCTCGACGCCGAGCTGCTTCGCCAGGCGCTTCAGACCCCGGTACGCGGCCGTCCGCACCGCGCCCGGCCGCTTGCCGAGGACGCGGGCGGCGGCGGGGCCGTCGAGGCCGACGACCACCCGCAGCAGCACGGCCTCGGCCTGGTCGCGCGGCAGTCCGCCGACCAGTTCGAGGGCGCGCTCGGTGGAGAGGGCCTCCAGGGCCTGGTCGTGGGTGTTCTGCGGTCCGGGCAGGTCCAGGACGTCCTGTTCCAGCGCGGAGGGCCGGGGCCGTACCCGCTGCCGGCGCAGGTGGTCCAGCGCCCGGTGCCGGGCGATGGTCGCCGTCCAGCCCCGGAAGCCGGCGCCGTCGCCCTTGAACCTCCCCAGGTCGCGGGCTATCTCCAGCCAGGCGTCCGACATCACGTCCTCGGCGTCGTCCCCGACGAGCCCGCGCACGTAGACGAGCAGGCCGGGCTGCACGAGCCGGTAGGCCACGGCGAAGGCGGCCTCGTCCCCCTTCTGGGCCCGCGCCACGGCCGCGCCCAGTTCCCCGTCGTACGCCTGTGTGCGGCGGGATCGCCCTCCGTGGCCCAAGAACCGTCCTCGTCCGTACCGAGCGCGTGGCGCACCGCCATCGCGTGGTGCGAACACGTCCGACGGCGCCCGCACCCCCACGGTCATCAGCGTCCGGCGCCACGAAAGTGTCACAGCTCGTCACCCGCCTCACGCGGCACACGCGGGCGGCGGCCGGAACGGGTTCGCCCGCGAGGCCCGCGTCCGGGCCCCGGAGGACCGCGTGACGGGCCGTCCCGCCCCGCACCGGCCGGGGACGTGACGACCGCCACACGGCCACCTCGCGGAACGCGTGCAACCTTTCGCCGTCCCGTACGTCAACGAGATACGTCCGGGATGCGTGGGGCCGGTGACGTCGGGTGTGACGTCCGGTCCGCGCCCGGCGCTGGATGAGTGCCACCTGTGGGACAGGTGGTGTTCGTGTTCCTTCTCTAGGGGTGGGGTAGTTGAGTCCTCGCAGGACCCATGCGTACAAACCGCTCAGCCTGAAACGGCGGGCCTGGCTGACCGTCGGAGCCGTCGTGCTCAGTGGCGCGGGCGTCGCCACGTACGCGGTGGCCGATCAGACGTCCGCTCCGGAGGACCCCGGCGTGGAGGCCCGTGATCCGAGCATCCACACGCTGAAGCTGGAGAACCGGGGCGCGGGCCGCCGCGGTCTCGACCGGCAGGAAACGGAGCGCTTCAGCGCGGTGCTGGTGACCTGGGACAACCCGGAGGCGGACGCCAAGGGCACGCCCCAGGTGCGCACCCGGGACCTGGAGACCGGCAAGTGGTCCGGCTGGCAGGAGCTGGAGGACGAGCCGAGCCAGGCCGACGGCGCGGAGGGAGAGCGCGCGGCGACCCGCGGCGGCACGGCGTCGGTGTGGACCGACGACTCCGACGGCGTCGAGGTGCGGGTGGTGAACGCCGACGGCACCCAGGTGGGCGGCCAGCCGGCCGGCATGGACGTCAAGCTCCTCGACCCGGGCACGGACCCCGAGGGCGCGCCGACGGTCGCGAGCATGGAGCCCGCGGCGTTCCTCGCGGAGACCACGACGCCGACGGCCCCGGAGCCGACGGAGACGCAGACCACCGAAGCGCCGGCGGAGACGCCGGCCACGGAGACGCCCGCCACGGAGACGGCCACGCCCACGGACACGGCGTCCGCGGAGCCGTCCGGCACCCCGACGGAGACGGCCACGGACACCGCGTCCCCCGATCCGACGTCCACCGTCCCCGCGCCCCGCCCCTCCACGGTCGTGAAGCCGCCGATCATCACCCAGGCCGAGTGGGGCGCGTCCACCGACTACGACGGCACGCCGAGCTACGGCACCGAGATCAAGGCCGCCGTCGTCCACCACACCGGCGTCGACAGCGACAACAGCGTCTCCTGCGCCGACTCGCGGGCCCGGATGCGCTCCATCCAGCAGGAGCACTTCGCGCGCGGCTACTACGACATCGGCTACAACTTCGTCGTCGACCGCTGCGGCCAGATCTTCGAGGGCCGCAGCGGCGGCATGGACCTGCCGGTGGTCGGCGCGCACGACGTCGGCTTCAACACCGACACGCTCGGCATCTCGTACATAGGCAACTTCGAGAGCGCCCGTCCGAGCCGGGCCGCGCTGGACTCGATCGCGCGGGTCGTCGCCTGGAAGTTCGGCATGTACGGCATCGACCCGACCGGCAAGGTCACGCTGACCTCCGGCACGGAGGCCGGCGTCACCGGCAACAAGATCGACAAGGGGAAGTCGGTCACCCTGCCGCGGGTCTTCGGCCACCGGGACACCAACTACACGGCCTGCCCCGGCGCGAACCTGTACCCGAAGCTCTCCCTCATCGCGGCGCTCGCCAAGACCCCGGGCGTCTCGCACGCCCTGGCCACCTCGGACCACAACCGGGACGGCCTCGCCGACCTGGTCGCCGGCACCCCGAAGGCCTCGAGCGGCGGCAGCGTGACCGTGGTCCCCGGCGGGCTGAACGGGCCGGTCACCGCCGCGAAGAGGACACTCACCCAGAGCAGCCCCGGCGTCCCCGGCTCCAACGAGTCCGGTGACGGCTTCGGCACCTCCACCGCCTGGGGCGACGTCAACGGCGACGGCCACGCCGACCTCGCGATCGGCCTCCCCGGCGAGGACGACACCAGCGGCCACAAGGACCGCGGCAGCGTCGTGGTGATGTACGGCCCGGAGCTGGAGACCGGCTTCTCGTACTCCACCTCGGGCGTCACGCAGACCGGCGCCAAGCTCGGCACCACGGTCGCCGTCGGCGACTTCGACGGCGACGGCCGGGCGGACGTGTTCGCGGCCGGCACCGGCCGGGGCGGCAACTGGAACGCCCGTCACACCGACGGCGCCACCACGTACGGCACGCTCACCGGCTCCACCGGTTCCGTCTCCTACCTGGACGCCGCGAGCGGCGACTTCAACCGGGACGGCTACGCGGACATCGCCCTCAACTACCGCGACGCCGGCGGCGTCGGCCGTGTCGTCCGCTTCGCGGGCTCCGCGTCCGGCCTGACCAAGGCCGGTGTCATCTCCGTCAAGGGCGGGCGTTCCATCGCCGCGGGCGACTTCAACGGCAACGGCTACGACGACATCGTCATCGGCCAGCCGGTGGCCGCCGAGTCCGGCGGCTCCACGTCGGGCGGACGGATCACCATGGTCCTCGGCACGTCGTCCGGGTTCACCACCTCCGGCATGCGGACCCTCCACCAGGACACCTCCGGCGTCCCCGGCGGCAACGAGTCCGGTGACGCGCTGGGCACCTCGGTGTCGGCCGGCGACTACAACCGCGACGGCTACGCGGACGTCCTGGTCGGCGCACCCGGTGAGGACCTCACCCGCGCCGGCGCCAACCGCAAGGACGCCGGCCAGGCGCTCCTGTTCCGCGGCTCCTCCTCCGGGCTCACCGGCTCCGGCGCGGTGAGCGTCTCCCAGGACACCTCCGGCGTCCCCGGCTCCACGGAGTCCGGCGACCGCTTCGGTTCCGCGGTGTCGCTGACGGACCTGTCCGGCTACGGCCGCGCGGACCTGACGGTCGGGGCCGAGGGCGAGGACACCTCGGACGGCGTGCTGCTGTACGTGCCGAGCAACAGCTCGGGCCTCGGCTACGGCGACTCGTACGCCTTCGGCAAGGGCACCCTCGGCCTGGCGGCGGACCTGCGGCTGGGCCGGACCCTGACGCCGTAACCGCACCGCCGGCACGACGACGGCCGGGGTCCGCGCGCCGTGCGGACCCCGGCCGTCCGCGTCACCGGCGGCGAGGGGCCGGCCGGCTCACCGGCCCCCGCGCCGCGACGCCCGAGGACGCCGCGCCGCGGGGCGCCGGATCACGGACGCGGCGCCCCGCCGGACGCGTCGCGGCACAGCAGGCGGAGGGAGCCGTCGCCCGTGTAGCAGCGGCGGGCCTCGTCGATGGGGTCCCAGAGGCGGCCGTCGGGGGTGCGGACCCAGTGGTCGCCGCCGGAGGACCACCACTCGCCGCCGGTCTGCCGGGCGATCACCTCGCCGGCGTAGGCACCGAATCCGCGCAGCACCAGTTCCACGGCGGCGAGCGGGGCCGCCTCCCGGCGTATGTCCTCGATCACCCGGTCGACGCTCCACAGACTGCGCGCCGAGTAGTCGAGGCGCAGCCGCGCCCCTTCGCGCATCGCCGCCACCGCGTCCGCCGCCCAGCGGACCGGCTTGGTCGCGGCCGAGGGCCTGGTCTCCTGCTGTGTGGTCACAGTCGTCGCAGTCGTCACACCCTGGTAAGCGCCCCGGAGAAGCGTTTCGTCACTGCCGTCCGGGGCCGGAGTCAGTCGCTTCTGCGGCTGCGGCGGGAGACCGCGGCGCGCAGGACCCGGCGTCCCTCCGTCGAGACCTCGAGGGCTCCGCGCAGGCCCCCCGGGCCGGGGGCGGCGAGGAGTTCCAGGACCGTGAGCTGGCGCCGCAGTTCGGCCGCCAGCAGCGGCGACAGGCCTTCCGCGCGCCCCTCGCGGCGGGCGTCGGCGAGCCCGGAGTCGTCGGCGGCGCCGTCCAGCATCCGGTGGACGCGCAGCGCGGCGACGGAGCAGTCGTCGGCCCACTCCCGCAGCCCGGCGGCGGACCGCTCGGCGGGGGCTCCGGCGAG
>NZ_JBEORT010000145.1:0-13839 GCF_040302425.1 Streptomyces sp. NPDC126497 | reverse complement strand
GCCAACGCGGAGCGTTGGCAACTGACGACAACGCGGCAGATGCGCGTGCCAAGCCCCGCGACGCCGACATGATCCAAACGAGAGGCCCTAGGACGTGGCCGGGCCAGGGGCGTCGCCGTCGGTGGGCGGCGCGTCCTCCGGGCCGGTCGGCAGCGGGTCGGCGGGTGTCGGGCCGTCCGTCGCGGGGTCCGGGTCCGGCGAGGACGAGGGGTCGTCCGGCGTGGACTCCGGGGGTGCCGTGGGCGTGGGGTCCGGGCCGGACGACGGCGGAGGAGGGTCGCCGGGCGTGCCCGGGTGGGCGGTGCCCGGGCCGCCGGGGTGGCCGGAGGACGGGCCGCCGTCCAGGGCCGGCGGGACGGGACCGCGGCCGTGGACGGTCACGACGGAACCGGCGGGCGAGACCGCGACGGTCGCGCTCCAGGGGCCGGACGGCTCGCGCAGGTGGTCGACGTACACCTCGACGGTCACCGACTCGCCGGGCGCGAGCGTCCCCGACGACCGGCTGGGACAGAGCCAGGCCGCCTCCGTCGACACGGACCAGCGGACCGGTCCGGAGCCCGTCGCGGTCAGGGTGATCAGCGTGGTGTCGCCGCTGTGGCCGGCCGTGACGTCCAGCGCGGCGGCACCCCCGGCCCCGGCTCCGGCGGCGCTCACGACCTCCACGGACACGTCCGGCCCGCCGTCCCCGCCGAATCCCGCTCCGGACCGGGTGCTCGCGTTGCCGGTGTTCTCGTAGCCGCCCGTCCCCTCGCCGCCGAGGTCCACGGGGCCGCCGTCCTGCCGCGCGGAGGCCGGACGGCCGTCCTGGGCCTCGCCCACGGGGGTGCCCCGGTAGGCGGCCCACAGCGCGAGCACCGGCGCGGCGACGACGGTGACGACGACCGTCGTCGTGACCGCACGCGCGCGCAGCCGCTCCCTGCGCGCGACGCGGTCCTTGGGGTCCATCGGGAAGCCGTGCCGGTCGAAGCGGGGAGCGGCGCCGCGCGCGCGTGAGTGGTGCGCCATGGCCGCGTGCAGGGCCGCGGCGGGGGCCGGGAGGACGGGCAGCACGTCCGGTGCGGCGCTGGTGCCCGGCCAGCGGCCCGGGACGGCCCGCCCGGCGCTGCGGCGGCAGCGCGGGCAGTCGTCGACGTGCCGGACGAGCTCACGGCGCAGGGTCGCGCTGAGTACGAGCCGGCGGTCGCCGGTGAGATGCGCCACGCCCGGACAGGCGCCGGTCCCGACGACGGCGAGCGCCGCACGGGTGCGCTCCACCTCGCAGGCCGCGGCGGCGAGCAGCGCGTGCGCGGCGGCCGGCTGCATGCCGAGCACGGCGGCGACCTCGTGGGCGGCGAGGTGGTGGCGCACCGCGAGTTCGAGCGCCTCGCGCTGCTCCGGCGTGGTGCCGGCGGCCTCCGGCCAGGCCAGCTCGGCCAGTTCGCGGCGGCGCCGCTCCCGGACCTCCGCGGAGACGGCCGGGACGGTGACGGGCCCGGTCGCCCGCCGCCGCCCGGCGCGGCCCACGGCGTGGGCGGCCCGGCGTTCCCGCCGGGTCTCGGCCAGGGCGCGCAGACACGCCCAGCGGGCCAGCGCGTACAGCCAGGCCCGGCGGCTCCCCGGCTCGTCGGGGACGCGCCGGCCGCGGCGTTCCGCGAGCACGAGGGCGTCGGCCAGGGCGGCGGTCGCCGCGTCGTGGTCGCACAGCACGGACAGGCAGTAGGTGAAGAGGCCGTCCAGATGGGGCTCGTAGGGGGCGGCCGGCCGCTGGGCCAGCGTGCGCGCGGCGCCGTGGTCACGCACTTCCCGGTGCGTCCGGTGCGCTCCGGTCATACGGGTCGGGGTCTCCGGGCCACTGCTCGTCATCCGGCGACCGTAGGCGGCGCGGGACGGCGCCTCCCGGAGCCCTGCGCACTTTTAATCCGTACGGGTGAAACGATCCCTCTATCGGGGAAAGGAACCTTTCGCTTCCCGGCTCCGGCGGGCCCTCCCGGCCGCGTCCGCCGTCGCGGGACGGGGCCGCCCGGGCCGGACCGGGGTCCGGGGCGGGGCGGCCCCGGGGAGGGCGGGCACCACCCGTTGTCAGTGCGTGCGGTTACCTTTTCCGCATGGCTGCCCGTACCAAGAGCTCCAAGGACCGACCGTCCTACCGCTGCACCGAGTGCGGCTGGCAGACGGCCAAGTGGCTCGGCCGCTGCCCCGAGTGCCAGGCCTGGGGGACGGTCGAGGAGTACGGCGCGCCCGCGGTCCGTACGACGACGCCCGGGCGGGTCACCACCTCCGCCCTGCCCATCGGCCAGGTCGACGGCCGACAGGCCACCGCCCGTTCCACCGGCGTGCCCGAGCTGGACCGGGTGCTCGGCGGCGGACTGGTGCCCGGCGCGGTGGTGCTGGTCGCGGGCGAGCCGGGCGTGGGCAAGTCCACGCTGCTGCTGGACGTGGCGGCCAAGGCGGCGAGCGAGGAGCACCGCACGCTGTACGTCACGGGTGAGGAGTCCGCGAGCCAGGTCCGGCTGCGCGCCGACCGCATCCACGCCATCGACGACCACCTGTACCTCGCCGCCGAGACGGACCTGTCCGCCGTCCTCGGCCACCTGGACGCGGTGAAGCCGTCCCTGCTGATCATGGACTCGGTGCAGACGGTGGCGTCCCCGGAGATCGACGGCGCCCCCGGCGGCATGGCCCAGGTCCGCGAGGTGGCCGGCGCGCTGATCCGCGCCTCCAAGGACCGCGGGATGTCCACGCTCCTGGTGGGCCACGTCACCAAGGACGGCGCGATCGCCGGCCCTCGCCTGCTGGAGCACCTGGTGGACGTCGTCCTGCACTTCGAGGGCGACCGGCACGCGCGCCTGCGCCTGGTGCGCGGCGTGAAGAACCGCTACGGCACGACGGACGAGGTCGGCTGCTTCGAGCTGCACGACGAGGGCATCACGGGCCTGGCGGACCCGAGCGGACTCTTCCTGACCCGGCGTGACGAACCGGTCCCGGGCACCTGTCTGACCGTCACCCTGGAGGGCCGCCGGCCCCTGGTCGCCGAGGTGCAGGCGCTCACGGTCGACTCGCAGATCCCCTCGCCCCGGCGCACCACGTCCGGTCTGGAGACCTCGCGGGTGTCGATGATGCTGGCGGTGCTGGAACAGCGGGGGCGCATCAGCGCCTTGGGCAAGAGGGACATCTACTCCGCGACGGTCGGCGGGGTCAAGCTCTCGGAGCCGGCCGCGGACCTGGCCGTGGCGCTGGCGCTGGCGTCGGCGGCGAGCGACACCCCGCTGCCGAAGAACCTGGTCGCGATCGGCGAGGTGGGTCTGGCCGGTGAGGTGAGACGGGTCACGGGCGTCCAGCGCAGGCTCGCCGAGGCGCACCGCCTGGGCTTCACTCACGCCCTGGTCCCGGCCGATCCGGGCAAGGTACCGCCGGGCATGAAGGTGCTGGAAGTGGCGGACATGGGGGAGGCGCTGCGGGTCCTCCCGCGCTCCCGTCGGCGAGAGGCCCCGCGGGACGAGGAGGACCGCCGGTAGACTTTGCCCAGGTCTCGCCCGTCCGTACGAACCGAGTGCGGCTGGGGTCTCTCGTTCGGAACGGGCCGGAGCGGGGAGCGTGCCGGGGCACGCGAGCCGGTCCCGTTCCGAACGAGAGGCCCTGAACGGGGGCGCCCAGAACCTGCGACCGGAGGAGTGCAGTGGCAGCCAACGACCGGGCAGCAGCTCCCGGAAAGTCCGGTGGGAGTGCCGGTTCCGATGGCCTGATGCGCGCCTCGCTGAGCGCCGTGGCGCCCGGCACCAGCCTGCGTGACGGCCTGGAGCGCGTGCTCCGCGGCAACACCGGCGGCCTCATCGTGCTCGGTTCCGACAAGACCGTCGAGACGCTGTGCAGCGGCGGCTTCGTGCTGGACGTCGAGTTCACCGCGACCCGGCTGCGCGAACTGTGCAAGCTGGACGGCGGCATCGTGCTGTCGTCCGACCTGTCCAAGATCCTGCGGGCGGGCGTCCAGCTCGTACCGGACCCCACCATCCCCACCGAGGAGACCGGCACCCGGCACCGCACGGCCGACCGCGTCTCCAAGCAGGTCGGCTTCCCCGTCGTCTCGGTCTCCCAGTCGATGCGCCTGATCGCGCTGTACGTCGACGGCCACCGCCGGGTCCTCGAGGACTCCGCGGCGATCCTGTCCCGCGCCAACCAGGCGCTCGCCACCCTGGAGCGCTACAAGCTCCGTCTCGACGAGGTCGCCGGCACGCTCTCGGCGCTGGAGATCGAGGACCTGGTGACCGTCCGGGACGTCTCGGCGGTCGCGCAGCGGCTGGAGATGGTGCGCCGCATCGCCACCGAAATCGCCGAATACGTGGTCGAACTGGGCACCGACGGACGTCTCCTCGCCCTCCAGCTGGACGAGTTGATCGCGGGCGTGGAACCGGAGCGCGAGCTGATCGTGCGGGACTACGTGCCCGAGCCGACCGCCAAGCGCTCCCGCACGGTCGACGAGGCCCTGCACGAACTGGACGCGCTTCCCCAGGCGGAGCTGCTGGAACTGTCGACGGTGGCCCGCGCCCTGGGCTACACGGGCTCCCCGGAGACCCTCGACTCGGCGGTGTCGCCGCGCGGCTTCCGGCTGCTGGCGAAGGTGCCGAGGCTCCCCCGGGCGATCATCGACCGCCTGGTGGAGCACTTCGGCGGGCTGCAGAAGCTGCTCGCCGCGAGCGTGGACGACCTGCAGACGGTGGACGGGGTCGGCGAGGCGCGGGCGCGGAGCGTGCGCGAGGGGCTGTCGCGGCTGGCGGAGAGCTCGATCCTCGAGCGGTACGTCTGAGGGAGCCCCCGGCCGTCGCGGGGCGGGGTGGGCTTCGCCCACCCGCGTTCGCGGGGCGCCTCCCAGGCCTTCGGGGCACCGAGAGGGGGCGCGACTGTCCGCAGCCGGGTCAGTCCGCCTTCAGCACGAACGACGTCCGCACCTTCTCGAAGCCCGGCGCCTTCGCCTCCACCAGGTAGGTTCCCGCATCGGCCGTCCCGGCCTCCGGCGTCGCGCACTCCGGCGCACTCGCCTTGCGGTCCCACTTCACGGTGTAGGTGATGCTGTCCTCCGCCGGCACCCGGAACACCAGGCTCCGTGCCCCCTTCGGGCAGTCGTCCGACGCCCAGAACGCGTCGTCACCGCTCGCCGGGGTGATCGTCAACACCATCTCGTCCGGCCCGAGATCGACCTTGCACGCGCTGCCCGAGGTGTTCCGCGCGGTGAGCAGGAACGTGGGCGTCTGCCCCGGCGCATAGGCGTTGCGGGAGCTGCGCAGGCTGAACTTCACCGCATTCGCCGTGCAGTTGGGCAGCGAGGATCCCGATCCGGCCGGCAGCGCGTCACCCGCGCCGACCCCGGCCGCCGCACCGCCCCCGGAGCCGCCTCCCGAGCCGCCGCCCGAGCCGCCGTCGGCGCCACCGGAGTCCGCCGGGTCGCCGTCGGACCCGCCGTCACCGGACCCGGACGACGAACCGCCCGAGCCACCGGAACCGCCCGACCCGCCCGACCCGCCGGAACCGTCGGATCCGCCGTCCCCCGACTCGTCGCGTCCGCCCGGCGCCTGACTGATCGCCGGGCCCGAACCCGACGGTCCGGGAGTGATGGACGGCGCGGGATTCTTGCCGTTGGCACCGTTGTCGCCGTCGCCGCCGCTCCCGCCGCCGGAGACCACCACCCAGGTGATCAACAGCGCCAACAGGGCGAGTACGGACAGCAGTACGGCCCTCCGACGCCAGTAGATGGTGGAGGGAAGCGGCCCGACCGGATTGCGCAGAGATCCCACGGCGCAAACTGTACGAGAGATCGGCGCGTTCGCCTGTCCCACCCGCCGCTCCGCACACAACTTTTCCGGATCATCATCCCGGTAACCGCCCTGCCACCCCTGCCGTTCGTCAGGTACGACACACGACGATCGCGGGGTGTGACCGTATCGGCGCCTCGCCTACCGTGCGTGACCATGGACTTCGTGGACAGCGGGCTCTACCGCGACATCACCGACCACGCCCACGACGCCCCCGCGTGGGTGCGGCACACGGCCGAGATCGGGACGGAGGCCGGACTGCTGGTGTTCGTCGCGCTGTTCGCGGCCGGCTGGTGGCGGGCACGGCACTCCGACGCCCGCGCGTTCGCGATCGCGGTCCTTGCACCTCTGGCCACGGCTGTGGCGTACGTGTGCAGTGAGGCGCTCAAGTCCCTGGTGACGGAGGAGCGTCCGTGCCGGGCGGTCGCCGGTGCCGCCCCGTCGTTGGCGGAGTGCCCGCCGCACGGCGACTGGTCGTTCCCGAGCAACCACGCCACGATCGCGGGGGCCTCGGCCCTCGCGCTGGTCCTGGTCCGGCGCGCCCTCGTCCGGCTGACCGTCCCGCTGGCCCTGCTCATGGCGTTCTCCCGGGTGTTCGTCGGCGTGCACTACCCGCACGACGTGGCCGCGGGCCTGTTGCTGGGCGCGGTCGTCGCCCTCGCCGTCGTACGCCTGGCCGTGCGTCCGGCGGTCCGGCTCGCAAAGGCGGTGCGCGCCTCGTCGGCGCCCGCCGCGCGGTGGCTCACCGGGCCGGGTCCGAGGACCGCCGCCCGCGCGGTGCCGCAGCACGCCGCGCACCGGCGCCGCTGAGCGGCTTCAGCGCGCCACCAGGCCCGCCTCGTGGGCGACGATCGCCGCCTGTACACGATTGCGCACGCCGAGCCGGTCGAGGACCGCGCTGACGTACGCCTTCACCGTGCCCTCGACGAGATGCAGCCGGGCGGCGATCTCCGGGTTGGACAGTCCGGCCCCGACCAGGCCGAGGACCTCGCGTTCGCGCGGGCTCAGCACCGCCACGCGCGCCCGCGCCTCGGCCTCCCGGGCGAGCCGGCCGCCGCCGTCGGTTCCGCCGAGGCCCTCGATGACGTACCGGGCCACCTTGGGCGACAGGAAGGCCGCGCCGCCCGCCACCGCCCGTACGCCCGCGATGAGTTCGTAGGGGTCCCCGGACTTCAGCAGGAAGCCGGTGGCGCCGCCGCCCAGGGCGCGGGCGACGTAGGCGCGTTCGGAGAACGTGGTCAGCATGGCGACGGCCGTGCCGGGGACGGTGCGGACGATCTCCCCGGCCGCCGCGAGTCCGTCCAGGCGGGGCATGCGGACGTCGAGCAGCGCCACGTCGGGGCGGTGCGCCCGGGCCAGTTCGACGGCCTCGCGGCCGTCGCCCGCCTCGGCGACCACCTCCGTCTCGCCGCTGCTCCCCAGGATGGCGCGCACCCCGGCGCGCACCATCGCCTCGTCGTCGGCCAGCAGGACCCGGATCACGGTGCGAACTCCTCGTACTCCTCCCGCGCTTCGCCGGCCGTGCCGACGCGCGGGATCACGTTCTTGGCGGCCAGGCGGCCCTCGGCGTCGAAGCAGAGCCGGAAGTGGTCGACGGAGACGAAGAGCTCGCCGCTCGCACGGTAGTAGCGGCAGTCGGTGCCTTCGGGCGGTGCGGGCGCGCGCTCCGCCGGCGGGTCCTGGACGTGCCGGTCCGGCAGTACCCGCGCGAGGTCCGCGAGCGGGGTGCCCGGGCGCAGACCGGCGTAGGCGGCGGGCTCCAGCACCGCGTGCGTCTCGGTGTACGCGTACCAGCCGAAGGCCGCGCCGACCAGGACCACGCCCGCGCCGGCGGCGGCGCCCAGACCGGCGGCGACGCGGCGGCGGGCACGGGTGAAGGGGGCGGAGGCGGGGCGGGGCGCCGCGGGCGCCGCGGCGGCCTGTGCGGGGACGTGTGCCCGGACGCGGAACCCGCCGGCGTGCGGGCCCGCCTCGAAGGCGCCGCCGACCGCGGTGACGGCGGCGCGCAGTCCGCGCAGTCCCGAACCGCCTCCGGGGGCCGGGGTCCCCTTCGCGACCGGGGGTCCGTTGGTGACGGTGACGGTCGCTCCCCGCCCGTCGTCCCCCGTCACCGCCACGACGACGGGGGCGCCCGGTGCGTGCCGTGCCGCGTTGGTCAGCGCCTCCCTGGTGACCCGGTGCAGCAGCCGCCCGGCGACCCCGCCGGGCGCCACGGCCGTGCCCCGTCCACCGGTCTCCCAGCGCACCGGCAGTCCCGACTCGGCGGCGCGGGCGACGAGTCGCTCGACGTCCTCACCGGCCGGGGCGAGTGGTGCGGGCTCGTCGTCGTCCTCCCGCAGGACGCCGATGATGCGGTGCAGCCGCTCGGTGGCGTCGGCGGCGGCCGTGCGCAGGTCGGCCGCGGCGGCCCGGTGGTGGCCGGGGAGGTCGGGGGCGACCTGGAGGGCGCCCGCGCGCAGGGCGATCAGGCTCAGCTCGTGCCCCAGGGAGTCGTGCATGTCCTGGGCGATCCTGGCCCGCTCGCGCAGCCGGGTGCGTTCCTCGGTGAGGCGTCGCTCCTCCTCCAGGCGGGCCGCCCGCAGCCAGCCCGCCGCGGTGAGCGCGCGGCTCTGCCGCCAGTAGCGTCCGCCGAGCCAGGGGAGGACACCGCCGAAGAGCAGGGTGCCGGTCAGGACCAGCCACTCGGGGACCGGATCGGGGCCCACCAGCGCGATCCGCACGGTTCCGGCGCAGCCGACGGCGGCGAAGCACAGCGCGGCGGGGGCCGTGCGGGGCGCCCGCAGTCCCAGCAGGAGGGCGAACACCGCGAGGGCCGGACCGTAGGAGACGCTGAACAGCGCGGGCGTGGCGGCCAGGCCCAGCGCGGCCGTCAGCCCGAAGGCGACCGCCGGCCGGCGCCGGGCCGCGGCGGTGGCGGCGGCGAGCACGGCGAGTCCGGCGAGCCGCTGCGGCAGCGGACGCGGCTCGTTCAGCCCGAGCCGGTCGGCACAGACCGCCGGCAGCGCGAGGGCCGCCCAGAGCAGGCAGCCCGCGCCGAGCGCGGCGGGACGGACACGTTCCATGCCGCCGACGCTACAAGCGGACGGGGGTGCGGCACCGCTGTCGATCGTCAGGTGTGCCGTCACCCCGCGGGAGGCCCCCGCCGTGGCGCTCCCCCCGCGGGCGGGGCCCGGCGTGGGAGGATCGAAGGGCCATGACTGCTCCCACCAAGCCCCCGTACGGCGGCACCACCGATTCCGCGTCCGAGCGTGCTCCCGGTGAGCCGCTGCACTCCCCCGTCATCGACTGGTTCGACGAGCACGCCCGGGACCTGCCGTGGCGGCGTCCGGAGGCCGGCGCGTGGGGGGTGATGGTCAGTGAGTTCATGCTGCAGCAGACCCCGGTGAACCGGGTCCTGCCCGTCTACGAGCAGTGGCTGGCCCGCTGGCCGCGCCCCGCCGACCTCGCCGCCGAGGCGCCCGGTGAGGCGGTCCGCGCCTGGGGCCGGCTCGGCTACCCGCGCCGCGCGCTCCGGCTGCACGGCGCCGCCGTCGCCATAACGGAGCGGCACGGCGGCGACGTACCGGCCGACCACGCCCAGCTGCTGGCGCTGCCCGGCATCGGGGAGTACACGGCGGCGGCGGTGGCGTCGTTCGCGTACGGGCAGCGGCACGCGGTGCTGGACACCAATGTGCGCCGGGTGTTCGCCCGCGCGGTCACCGGCACGCAGTACCCGCCGAACGCCACCACCGCCGCCGAGCGCCGGCTGGCCCGCGCGCTGCTGCCCGAGGACGCGTCGACCGCCGCGCGGTGGGCCGCCGCCTCCATGGAGCTGGGCGCGCTGGTGTGCACGGCGAAGAACGAGGCGTGCCACCGCTGCCCGATCGCCGCGCAGTGCGCCTGGCGGCTGGCGGGCAAGCCGGCCCACGACGGTCCGCCGCGCCGGGGCCAGACGTACGCGGGCACGGACCGCCAGGTCCGCGGCCGGCTGCTGGCCGTGCTGCGGGAGGCGCACGGACCGGTGCCGCAGAGCGCGCTGGACCGGGTGTGGCACGAGCCGGTGCAGCGTGCCCGCGCGCTGGACGGTCTGGTCTCCGACGGTCTGGTGGAGCCGCTGCCGGGCGGCCTGTACCGGCTGCCGATGACCTGACGCCGGGCACGGCCGGCTCCCGCGCACGCCTGCCCCCGGACACGGCCGCCGCACACCCGCCCCCGGCCGGGCATACCGTCCGACACCCGCCCCAACCGTCCGTCCGCTTTACCCACTTCCTCCTTCCGTTACACAACCGACGGACAGCCGAGGGATTCCCGCAGGCTTCCTCGCACAGCGCCGTGACAACGCCTCCGTACCGTCGATCACGTGCTCGAGACGGGCACGACGACCAGGGATCACAGGCGGTACAACCGGCCCGCGCGGGCGGGCCGGGACGGGGAGCGGGAGGCGGTTCACCATGGCGCAGGACACGGGGCGGGGCGAGGTGCTCGGGTTCGAGGAGTACGTCCGCACCCGGCAGGACGCGCTGCTGCGCAGCGCCCGCCGCCTGGTTCCGGACCCCGTCGACGCGCAGGACCTGCTGCAGACCGCGCTGGCCCGGACGTACGGCCGCTGGGAGACCATCGAGGACAAGCGGCTGGCCGACGCCTATCTGCGCCGGGTCATGATCAATACGCGGACGGAGTGGTGGCGGGCCCGCAAGCTGGAGGAGGTGCCCACCGAGCAGCTCCCGGACGCCTGTGTGGACGACGCCACCGAGCAGCACGCCGACCGCGCCCTGCTGATGGACGTCCTGAAGGTCCTCGCCCCGAAGCAGCGCAGCGTCGTGGTGCTGCGACACTGGGAGCAGATGTCCACGGAGGAGACGGCCGCCGCCCTCGGCATGTCGGCCGGAACGGTCAAGAGCACCCTGCACCGGGCGCTCGCCCGGCTCCGCGAGGAGCTTCAGGCGCGTGATCTGGACGCCCGCGCACTGGAGC
This sequence comes from Streptomyces sp. NPDC126497, assembly GCF_040302425.1. NCBI lineage: Bacteria > Bacillati > Actinomycetota > Actinomycetes > Kitasatosporales > Streptomycetaceae > Streptomyces > Streptomyces sp. NPDC126497. The sequence goes on along the minus strand of NZ_JBEORT010000145.1, from coordinate 3,103 downwards.
GTGAGGAGCGGGAGCGTTGCGCGGCCTGATCGGCGCGGGACCCTCGTGGGTCCGGAGCACCGCCCGGGCGGCGAGCACGGCGACGGCCGTGTTCGCCGCCGTCGTCCTGTTCGCCGCCGGCTGCGGCACCGGCGGCACCGGCGCTCGGGACGAGGGACCGGCGCACGCGGACTCCGTGGCGAGCGCCCCCGCCGCGGCGGCGTCGGCCAGGCCCTCGCGGACCCCCGACCGGGTGGACGCGGTCCGGCTGGTCAAGGCCGACCCGGCGGTCTCGGCGGAGGTCAAGCGGGATCTGAAGCCGTGCGTGGCCGACGAGTACCCGGTCGACGTGAGCTACGGCAACCTCACCCGGGGGGCCGTCGACGACGTCGTCGTCAATGTGCTGACCTGCGGGGACGCGGTGGGTGTCGGCTCCTACGTGTACCGCGAGCAGGGCGGCTCGTACGTGAACGTGTTCTCGGCCGAGGAGCCCCCGGTGTACGCGGAGATCGACCGCGGGGACCTGGTGGTGACCCATCAGGTGTACGAGCGGGGCGACCCGGTGTCGAGCCCGTCCGGCGAGAACGTGATCACGTACCGCTGGGGTCCGGGCCGGTTCACCGAGAAGTACCGCACGCACAACGACTACGGGCAGGTGGCCGGCACGGAGCCGTCACCGGCGCCCGCCGGCTGAGACACGGCTCACGGCGTGAACCGGCGGGGCCGCCCGGACCGATGAACGGGTGAACCCTCCGCGCGGCCCCCGCGTCCGTGGAGTGGACGAGACAGACACGCGCGCACCGAGCCGCGATCACACGAGGACTGAGAGCACCGGGATGGCAGACCAGACCCACGTCCTGTTCGTCGAGGACGACGACGTCATCCGCGAGGCCACCCAGCTCACCCTGGAGCGGGACGGCTTCGCGGTCACCGCGAAGCCCGACGGGCTGTCGGGCCTGGAGGCGTTCCGCACGGACCGTCCCGACATCGCGCTGCTCGACGTGATGGTGCCCGGACTCGACGGGGTCAGCCTGTGCCGGCGGATCCGGGACGAGTCGACGGTGCCGGTGATCATGCTGTCGGCACGGGCCGACGCCATCGACGTGGTGCTGGGCCTGGAGGCGGGCGCCGACGACTACGTGACCAAGCCGTTCGACAGTGCCGTGCTCGTGGCCCGGATCCGTGCGGTGATGCGCCGCTTCGGGCGCGCGAGCGGCGGCCGGGACGAGGCGGCGGGGCCGGGCGACGGGGGTGTGCTGGCCTTCGGCGAGCTGGAGGTCGACACCGGGGGCATGGAGGTGCGCCGGGCGGGCGAGCCGGTGGCGCTGACGCCGACCGAGATGCGGCTGCTGCTGGAGTTCTCCGCGGCGCCGGGCACCGTGCTCTCCCGCGACAAGCTGCTGGAACGGGTGTGGGAGTACGGCTGGGGCGGTGACACGCGGGTCGTCGACGTCCATGTGCAGCGGTTGCGTACGAAGATCGGCCAGGACCGCATCGAGACGGTCCGCGGCTTCGGCTACAAACTGAAGGCCTGAGAGAAGCGATGCGGGGGTACTTCCGGCGCCTGGTGGCGGCGTCCGTCGGCCGGGCGGGCATAGGGACGGGTCTGCGGTGGAAGCTCAGCGCCGCCATCGCGCTGGTCGGGGCGCTGGTGGCGGTCGCGCTGAGTCTGGTCGTGCACAACGCGGCCCGGGTGTCGATGCTGGACAACGCGCGTGACCTGGCGGACGAGCGCATCATGATCGCCCAGCGCAACTACGAGCTGTCGGGGCGGCTGAACTTCCCCAACACCAAGATCGACGATCCGGAGCTGCCGAAGGAGCTGCGGGGGAAGGTCGAGGGGGGCCGGCGGGCGACCTACGTGGCCGACCGGCCGGGCGGGGCTCCGGACATCTGGGCGGCGGTGCCGCTGAAGAACGGGCACGTGATGTCCCTGCACTCCGGTTTCACCGACCGCAGCTCGGACATCCTCAAGGACCTCGACCAGGCCCTGGTGATCGGTTCCATCGCGGTCGTGCTGGGGGGCAGCGCGCTCGGGGTGCTCATCGGCGGGCACCTGTCGCGGCGGCTGCGGAAGGCCGCCACGGCCGCCAACCGGGTCGCGGGGGGCGAGACGGACGTCCGGGTGCGCGAGGCCATCGGCGGGGTGGTGCGGGACGAGACCGACGACCTGGCCAGCGCGGTGGACGCCATGGCGGACGCGCTGCGGCAGCGGCTGGAGGCCGAGCGCCGGGTCACCGCCGACATCGCGCACGAGCTGCGCACCCCGGTGACCGGTCTGCTCACCGCCGCCGAGCTGCTGCCGCCGGGCCGGCCGACCGAGCTGGTGCTGGACCGGGCCAAGGCGATGCGCACCCTCGTCGAGGACGTCCTGGAGGTGGCCCGGCTGGACAGCGCCTCCGAGCGGGCCGAGCTGCAGGACATCCTGCTGGGCGAGTTCGTCGTCCGGCGAGTGCGGGCGAAGGACCCGGACGTCACGGTGCGCGTGGTGCACGAGTCGGAGGTCACCACCGACCCGCGGCGCCTGGAGCGCGTGCTGTTCAACCTGCTCACCAACGCCGCCCGGCACGGCAGGCCGCCCATCGAGGTGACCGTCGAGGGCCGGGTCCTGCGGGTCCGCGACCACGGGCCGGGCTTCCCCGAGGCCCTGCTCGCCGAGGGGCCGAGCCGCTTTCGCACCGGCAGCGCCGACCGGGCCGGCCGCGGCCACGGGCTGGGCCTGACCATCGCGGCCGGGCAGGCCCGGGTCATGGGCGCGCGGCTGACCTTCCGCAACGTACGGCCGGCGGGGGCGCCGGACGACGTACCGGCCGAGGGTGCGGTCGCCGTGCTGTGGCTGCCCGAGCACGCGCCGACGAACACCGGGAGCTATCCGATGCCGGCGCACTGACCGGGCACGCGTGCTCCTCCCGGCGCCGGGCGGTTGTCGGGGCGCCTCCGCGTCCCGCCCGGTGCGGCGGCGCTCCGAGCGGGCCCGCGGGACGCTGCTCTCCCCCCGCGGGCGGGAGGCGCCCCGTGCCGGACCCCTCCGGATGCGAGGTAAGAATGGTCATCCAAGATAGTGCAATGTTGACTGCTGAGTACGTGAGCCAAGTAAACATGAGACGGATCGGGAAGTCCGCAG
>NZ_JBEORT010000144.1:0-14251 GCF_040302425.1 Streptomyces sp. NPDC126497 | reverse complement strand
GCCGGAGCCCGCCCCGCGCCGAGGGCGGGGCGACGATCCGGGCCGTGCGGCCGGTCCGGGAGCCGGCCGGGAGCAGGAGGGTGTCGTTCGCTCCCCGCGGGTGCCCGGCGGGCGGGGGCCCGGCGGCACGTGTGCCGCCGGGCCCCCACGGGACCACGTCAGCGTCTGCGGGACCAGCCGGTGCCGACGCCCGCCACGTGCAGGGCCAGGGCGGTCAGTCCCAGCAGCATGACGTTCACCGAAGAGAACACGTCGTTGGTGCCGATCTCCGCCGCGTTGATCAGAAACGCGATGAAGAACAGCACCGCCGCGACCATACCGAGCATGAACGAGCTCCTCTCACTCAGGATGAAGCCCGTATGCCCGGCCATCGCGCTCACAGACCCACCGGGGAACCGGACTTGGCCCGCCCCCCTCCGTCCGGCCACCGGCCCCGGGGGCGCTTCCGGCGCCGGGTGACGCTCCGGCACCGGCCGTGCGGGCCGCGACGCGGGCGTCGCTCCCCGGCGAGCCGCCCGTCCGCCGCCCGCGGCCGGGCGCATAGTCGATCGCTGGAGGACGAGACCCCGCGGACGGGACAGAGAGCACGCATGACCACACCACGGATCGACTACCAGGCGTTGTTCGCCATGACGCCCAGCCCTTACCTGGTGCTGGACCCCGACCTGACGATCGTCGAGGTCAACGAGGCGTACCTGAGGGTCACGGGCCGGACCAGGGACGAGCTGGTCGGCCGGTACCTCTTCGAGGCCCATCCCAGGAATCCGGCGGACCCGGACGCCGCCGGGACGCGCAACCTGACCGCGTCCCTGCAGCGCGTCCTGCGTTCCAAGAGACCGGACACGATGGCGGTGCAGAAGTACGACATCCTCGTCTCCGGACGCCCGGGCGTGTTCCGGGAGAAGTGGTGGTCGCCCGTCAACATCCCCGTCCTCGGAGCCGACGGAGAGGTCCGGTGGATCATCCACCGGGTGGAGGACATGACCGAGTTCGTGCTGACCCGTCCCCGGCGTCCCCGGCCGGAGGGCCCGGACCGGGAGCGCGAGGCGATGGAGGTCGAACTGTTCACGCGGGCGCAGGAGCTCCAGCGCCTCAACGAGGAACTCCGCGAGGCCCACGACCGGGAGCACCGGACCGCCCTCGCCCTCCAGGAAGTCATGCTGCACTCCCCCGATCTGGCCGGGCACCGTGAGATCGCCGTGCGCTACATGCCCGCCACCCGGTCGCTCAACGTCTGCGGCGACTGGTACGACGTGGTCGACCTGTCCGACGACAGGTTCACCGTCGCGGTCGGCGACGTGGTCGGTCACGGCCTGGAGGCCGCCGCCGTCATGGGCATGCTCCGCAGTGCCCTGTCCGCCGCCGTGCGTGCCATCCACGAGCCCGGCAGGGCGATGGACGTCCTCGGCGGTTACGCCCGCACCTTCGAAGGCGCGCTGGCGACGACCGCCGTCAAGGCCGTGATCGACACCCGCCACCGCCACATCACCTACACCAGCGCGGGCCACCTCCCGCCCGTGCTGTCGCGTCCGGACGGCACCGTGGTCCTGCTCGACCAGGCCACCGATCCGCCGCTGGGCGTCCTCATCGACCAGGGCCCGCGCCCCCAGGCCACGGTGCCCTACACACCGGGCGACACCCTCGTGCTCTACACCGACGGTCTCGTCGAGCGCCGTGGCGAGGACATCGACGCCGGCTTGAACCGCCTCGCCGACGCCCTCGCCCGCCATGCCCGTCTCAGCCCCGTCGAACTGGCCGACACCCTGCTCACCCGCCTCGGCGTGGCCGAGGGCGGACGCGACGACATCGCCCTGGTCATCGTCCGTCTGTGAGGCCTCCCCCGGAACGGCCGGCCCGCTAGGACCGCTCGAGCCCCGTGTTCGCCGGGCCTGCGGGCCGGTCCGGTGAACGCCGTGCCCCGGCCTCCCAGAGGCACCAGGTCGACCACAGCAGCAGCACGAGGAAGACGGCGAGCAGGCCCAGCAGGAACACGATCTGCCGTGCCGACCCGTCCTCCTGGACGAGGGCCAGCACCAGGCAGAGGGCCCAGGCGGCCACACCGCCCGCGTACACGCCCCTGAGCTGTCGCAGCTGACTCGTCGATCCCACCGTCGCCCTCCTGAGCCGCACCGTCACACGTCCCCCAGTCGGTACCCCCGTCACGCGGCTTCACCCCACGCGATCGTGGTCGGTCTCGCGCCCGGCCGCCGGTGTGACGCGTCGTCACCGAGGGGGCGGCCTTCGCCCTCGCCGTGACCTCCGGGGAGCCGGACGGGGCGGGTCGCCGGCGCCGTGTGCGTGCTCCCGGCACGGGCCGGCCCGTCGGCCGCGTGCGGTCAGTGGCCGACGGTCAGTTCGCCGCTGAGCTTGCCGTGGAGCCGGGCGCTCGGGTCGTTGAGGCCGGTGATCTCGACGGCCTTGCCCCGCTGGGCGTACTTGGTCTCGATCGCGTCCAGCGCGGCGACGGAGGAGGCGTCCCAGATGTGCGCCGAGCTCAGGTCGATGACGACCTTCGACGGGTCGCCCGCGTAGTCGAACCGGCCGACCAGGTCGTTGGAGGAGGCGAAGAACAGCTCTCCGGTGACCCGGTAGACCACGGTGGTGCCGTCGGGGTCGGTGACGGCGGTGACCTCGGCGAGGTGGGCGACGCGCCTGGCGAAGACCACCATGGCGGTGACCGAGCCGACGACGACACCGACGGCGAGGTTGTGGGTGGCCACGACGCAGGCCACGGTGACCGCCATGACGGTGATCTCCCCCGCGGGCATCCGCCGGAGCGTCCTCGGGGCGATGGAGTGCCAGTCGAACGTCGCGAACGACACCATGACCATGACGGCGACCAGAGCGGCCATGGGGATGTCGGAGACGACCGGGCCGAAGACGATGCACAGCACCATCAGGAAGGCCCCGGCCAGGAACGTCGACAGCCGGGTGCGGGCTCCGGAGACCTTCACGTTGATCATGGTCTGGCCGATCATGGCGCATCCGCCCATGCCGCCGAGGAAGCCGGTGACGATGTTGGCGACGCCCTGGCCGATGGACTCCCGGGTCTTGTTGGAGCGGGTGTCGGTGATGTCGTCGACGAGCTTGGCGGTCATCAGCGACTCCATCAGACCGACCAGCGCCATCGCGAACGCGTACGGGGCGATCGTCGCCAGCGTGTCCGGGGTGAACGGCACGTCCGGAAGCCCGGGAACGGGGAGGGAGGACGGGAGCGTCCCCTTGTCGCCGACGGTCGGCACGGCGATGCCGGCCGCGACGGTGATGACGGTCAGGATGACGATGGAGACCAGCGGCGCCGGGATCACGGTGGTGATCCTGGGGAAGAGCACCATCAGCGCCAGGCCGCCGACGATCAGCGGGTAGACGGCCCACGGCACGTCCCGCATCTCGGGGACCTGGGCCATGAAGATGAGGACGGCGAGCGCGTTGACGAAGCCGACCATCACCGACCGGGGGACGAACCGCATCAGCTTCGCCACGCCCAGGGCGCCCAGGACGACCTGGAAGACGCCGGCGAGGATCACCGCGGCGACCAGGTGACCGAAACCGTGCTCGCGGTTCAGGGGTGCGATGACCAGGGCGACGGCACCGGTGGCAGCGGAGATCATCGCCCGCCGGCCGCCGACGACCGCGATCGTCACGGCCATCGTGAAGGAGGCGAACAGGCCGATCGCGGGATCGACACCGGCGATGACCGAGAACGAGATCGCCTCGGGAATCAGCGCGAGCGCGACCACCAGGCCGGCCAGCACCTCGGTGCGCCAGACCTTCGGATCGCGCAGCCAGCCGGGCTTCAGGCCGCGCAGACGCGCCGCCGGGGACAGGGCAGAAGCGGTGGAGGACAAGGAAACAGGTACCTGTCGTGCTCGGGCACGCCTCGTCGGGCAGGCGTGCGGAAGGAACACGGTGGTGCCGGCCGGCACCCCGCAGACGGCGTCCGTGGGACGGAGCCGGAGGACACGGGAAGGGGTCGGGCGAGGGCCCGCGGGGAATCGGGCGGGCTCAGAACCGGAGACGGAGCGTCACGGTGGACAGACGGCGGCGCCGGGCGTCGTGGGCTCGCGCACGCTCGTCTCCTGCCGTACATCGCGTCTTCGCCGGAGGCGCCGTCGGCCCCGGCACGGCTGCGGCGAGGCATCGCCGGAGCCGCCCTCACCGGCACCGACTCTACCCTAACGTTAGGGTAGGGGCCGGTGGGCGGAGACGTGGCCCGTCACGGCGGAGAAAGGACGGGCATGTCCGGTGCGGACGGCAAGCACATGCAGATCGGCGAGGTCGCCGCACGTACGGAGCTGTCCCTGCGTACGATCCGGCACTACGAGGAGGCCGGGCTGGTCATCCCTTCCGCCCGTTCCCGGGGCGGCTTCCGCCTCTACACCGACGACGACGTGCAGCGGCTCATGGTGATCCGTCGCATGAAGCCGCTCGGCTTCTCCCTCGAGCAGATGCGCGACCTGCTGGACGCCACCGACCGCCTCGACGCCGGCACGGGACTCGACGCCGAGGAGCGGGAAACCCTGGTGGAACGCGTCCGCGGCTACGAACGGGCCGCCGGCGAACAGGTCGCCAGGCTCCGCGTCCAGCTCGCCCGCGCCGAGGACTTCGCCGCCACGCTGCGCGCCCGCCTGGAGCGGAGCCCTCCCGCGGCCCGCACCTGAGCCGTCCCTCTGCGGACGCGTTCCGCCCGTGCCGGGAGGGAGGCGCCGCCCGGATGCCCCGCTCCCCCTCGGCGGAACGCCGGAGGCGGCCGGCGCCCCCTCCGTGCGCTCCACCGCGCGTCACCGTCGTGGGAGCCGCCGGGACGGCCGGCCCCGTGACCGGACCGCTGCCGGCCCCGGAGCGGGGCCACGGGTCGCCGTCCGCTCCCGGGGCGGACGGGCGGGCGAGGCACCGGGACCGACGGCCGGGACCGATCCGGGGCGACCTGGCGTGGCTCGCAGAGCCCGGCCCGGCGACAGCCGCACGTCCTGGCGCTTCGTGCCGGCGGAGGGGCGGGGCCGGAGGAGGTTCTCGTCCTGCGCCGACAGGACTCTCATGGCGGCCGGCCCGCACCTGACTCACGCCCTCTCCGGCCCCGGACCGATCGCACCGGATGCCCGCTCCGGCAGGTCCGGGCGGGGCCGCCGCCCCTCGTCCCTCCCGTCGGGTGGCGGCGGGAGCGGCGCCCGTCTACTTCCCGTGCGGATCGGCGCTGTTGAGTGCTTCGACGACCTGGTCGTAGTCGCCGCGGGCCTCGCTGTGGCGCAGGTACTTCACGCGCTCGACCTGGATCTCCTTGGCGTCGGGCCGGCTCTCGAGCAGTCCGACCACCTCCGTGACGAACTCGTCGAGCGGCATGGCGTGTTCGTTGTCCTCCTGCCCCGGCAGCAGCGCGGTGCGGACGGACGGCGGCTCGAGCTCCACGACCTTCACCGAGGTGTCGGCGAGCTGCAGCCGGACGGACTCGCTGAGCATGTGGATCGCCGCCTTCGACGCGTTGTAGCTCGGTGTCGCCTTCAGCGGCGTGAACGCCAGGCCCGAGGAGACGGTCATGAGGGTGGCGTCCGGCTGCGCCTGCAGATGCTCGACGAACGCGGCGACGAGACGGATCGGACCGAGCACGTTCGTCGTGATCGTGGATTCGGCCGTGGTGAGGAACGACGCCGGATCGTGCCAGTCCTCGACGTGCATCACACCGGCCATGGTGATGAGGACGTTGAGGTCCGGGTGACGGTCCAGCACCTGCTTCGCGGCGGAGGTGATGCTCGCGGCGTCCGCGGTGTCGATCCGTACGGTGTCGATGCCGGGGTGCTCGGCGGCGATCCGTTCCAGCAGTTCGGTGCGTCGGCCGCCGACGACGACGGTGTTCCCCCTGGCCTTCAGCTCGAGGGCGAGGGCGAGACCGATGCCGCTGGTGGAACCGGGGATGAAGACGGTGTTTCCGGAGATGTTCATGCCCCGATCGTCACCGGTCCGCCGCCACGGGGGCAGAGACCGGTTGTCGGGGGATCGGCGATCCCTGGCTCGCCCTCCGGCGCCGGACGATAATCGGCCGCATGGACCGTACAGCTCTCGCCGACTTCCTGCGCCGCCGCCGCGAGGCGCTGCGGCCGGAGGATCTCGGCCTCCCACCGGGCGCACGCCGGCGGACCCGGGGTCTGCGGCGCGAGGAGGTCGCCTCCCTGGCCGTGATGTCGACCGACTACTACACACGGCTGGAACAGCGGCGCGGGCCGCAGCCCAGCGAGCACATGCTGGCCTCCCTCGCCCGCGCGCTGCGGCTGACCGACGACGAGCGCACCTACCTGTACCGGATAGCCGGGCACAACGCGCCGGTGTCGCTGTCGGCCTCACCGCATGTCGCCCCCGCGCTGCTGCGGGTGCTGGACCGGCTCGACGACACCCCCGCGCTCGTCCTGACCGACCTGGGCGAGACGCTGGTGCAGAACAGGATGGCCGCCGCGCTGTTCGGGGACGCGTCCGGCCACACGGGTCTCGCCCGCAGCGCCATCTACCGCTGGTTCACCGATCCCGCGGAACGGCTGATCTATCCCGAGGCCGACCGGGACCGGCAGAGCCGCGCCCAGGTCGCGAACCTGCGCGCCGCCCACGGGCTGCGGGGCCCGCGTTCGCGGGCCGGCGAACTCGTGCGCGCCCTGCAGAAGGCGAACGAGGAGTTCGCCGAGCTGTGGGACCGGCACGAGGTCGCGCAGCGGTTCGAGGACCACAAGACGCTCATCCACCCGGAGCTGGGCGCGATCGAACTGGACTGCCAGGCGCTGTTCACCGAGGACCAGTCCCAGACCCTGCTCGTGCTCACGGCACCGCCCCGCACCGAGGGACACGAGAAGCTGCAACTGCTCGCCGTGCTCGGCCTGGACCGCTTCGCCGAAGCGGAGCGGTAGGCCCTGTGGACCCGCCCCGGCGCGGCGCCGGTGCGCGGCAGTCCTCCGCGTCCTGTTCCCGCTCCGGGAGGAGTGCCGGGCCCCACGCGTGGCGCGGGGCGCCGGACGGTGGGATTCTGGAAGTGGTGCTGTGCGCCGCTCCACGCTCGCGCGAGGAGGGATGGTCATGGCCAAGCGTCTGGTCGTCTGTTGTGACGGCACGTGGAATTTCGCGGATCAGCCGAGCAAGACCAATGTCGCCAAGGTCGCCCTGTCCGTACGTCCCGGGTCCGCCGCCGGGAGGGAACAGCGCGTCTACTACCACAGCGGTGTCGGCACCCGCCGGCGGGAACGGCTGCGCGGCGGCGCGTTCGGCGTGGGGCTGTCCCGGAACGTCGTGGACGCCTACCGGTTCCTCGTGGAGGCGTACGAACCCGACGACCAGCTGTTCCTCTTCGGTTTCAGCCGCGGCGCGTTCACCGCCCGCAGCCTGGCGGGGCTGGTGCACAACAGCGGCGTCCTGCGCCGGGACCACGCCGACCGGATCCCGGAGGCCTGGGCCCTGTACCGCGACCGGATCGAGCAACCGGGCGGCGCGGCCGCCACGTTGTTCCGCCGCTCGTACGCACGTGAGGCGGAGATCGAGTTCATCGGGGTGTGGGACACGGTCGGCGCCCTGGGCGTCCCGGTCCCGAACGCCCCGCGGCTGCGGCCCGCGGTGAACCGGTTCAACCGCCGCTGGGCGTTCCACGACACCGAGCTGGGCGACCGGGTCAAGTCGGCCTTCCACGCGATGGCCATCGACGAGCAGCGCTCGGCGTTCCGGCCGGCCCTGTGGCACCAGCGAACCGAATCCGCCCTCCGGGGCCAGGAGTTGAGGCAAGTGTGGTTCGCCGGGGTGCACTGCGACGTCGGCGGCGGCTACGAGGAGACGGGACTGTCCGACGTCGCCCTGCTGTGGATGGTCGGCCACGCCCGCGGACACGGGCTGGAGTTCGACGCCGACGCGCTCGGCGCGGAGGGGCCCCGGGTGATGAGGCCCGAGGAGTCCGTCGGCTTCCGGGTACGGCCGGACGGCTCGGGGACCCTCCACCTCTCGCGCACGGGCGTGTACCGACTGGCCGAACCGCTGCACCGGCCGCTCGGCGGGGCGGTGAACGACCGTGGCGAGCCCGACGGCAACGAGTTCCTGGCGGTGTCCGCCAAGGAGCGCTACGACCGGGACGCGGGATACCGTCCGCCGGAACTGGAGGACTACCTGGGCAGGCGGGACCGGGTCCGGCTGGAGCCCGTCCCGCTGCCGGGCCCCGCCCCGGGCCCGGCTCCCGCACCTCCCGCCGCGTCCGGTCCGGGAGCGCCGGCCGACGCGCGGGGCGGACTCCGCCGCGCCACATGAGCCCGGCCGGCCGCGGCGGCCTCCCTCCGCGCGGCGCTCCCCGGCCCGGCCGGTCCGGGCCGTGACCCGGCTTCCGCGTGACGTCGTCCGTCCCCTCCACTGCGGCGGGGGCCTTCGGGGCATCACCACGGTCCGCGCCACCGGGGCCGCGGTCCCGGTCTCCCCCGTCCGCCGGCCTTCGGGCATGCTTCGGCGGCGCCGGTGGGCAGACATGCCTCCACCGGTGGACGAACGAAGGGGTCAAGGTGACGCAGAACCTCGCCGATGCTGTGGAATCGATGGAGCAACTGGCCACGGTCTGGCGGAACATGGTGCTCGACCGGGATCCGGGCGCGGACGTACGGGACCTGCCGGGCATCGCGGTGCGCTGGGCGGAGTGCCGGTTCGGTTTCTGGAACTGTGTCACGCTCACCGAGGCGGGGGCGGACACGGGACTCGTGCGGGAGCGGCTGGAGCAGGCGGCGGACGTCATGCGGTCGAAGCGGCAGGCCGGCTTCCTGTGGGTCTTCGAGGACCTGCTCACCGCCGGGGCGCGCCCGGGCCTGATGGAGTCGGCCGAGCGGGCCGGTCTGGTGCACGCCTTCTCGGGCACCGGCATGGCCGGTGATCTGCTGCCGGTCCCCGAACCGGCGCACCCTGACCTGACGTTCACCCGGGTCGCCACGGAGGAGCATCTGCGGGCCTACGCCGACCTCAACTCGCGCGCCTACGGAATGCCGTTGGAGGCCGGCCGCGACGGTCTGGCGGGCTCCGGGCTGTGGAGGACCGGGGTGCACGCCTACCTGGGCCTGCGGGACGGCGTTCCGGTGACGTGTGCCGGGGCGGTGGAGGCGGACGGTCGCCTGTTCGTCGTACTGGTGGCCACGGACCCGCGGTGGGAGCGCCGGGGGTACGGGGAGGCGGTGACCCGCAAGGCCCTGCACGAGGGCGCCCGGGCCACCGGACTGACCCGCGCCACGCTGCACGCGACCGCCGCCGGGGCGCCCATGTACCCGCGGATCGGCTTCGAGCCGAACAGTCCGCTGCACTTCTTCACCCTGGGAAGCTGACGGGCCGCTGCCGCCGGCCCGGTCGCAGGCGGTCAGCGGTGGGGTTCCTCGGGTTTCCGGCCCCGGACGGTCAGCATGCCGGCGGACGACGCGGCGCACTCGTCGGAGTCCAGGTACCGGACCGCCGCGTCGACCGCGGCGTCGTCGACCGGGCCGGTGGCGAGCACCACCGCTCTGCCGCGCTCCCAGGTGTCCGCCCGGAAGCGGCACCGGCCGCGCCCGTGCGGACCGGTGGTCACGCCGCCGCCCGTGGGACGCCGGCAGTACCGTGCCCGACGCGCTTCGCCGTCCGGTCGGCGGAGGGCTTCGGCGACGGGTCGTCGGACGGTTCCACGGTCGGCCCCCTTCAGGCGGTGGACGGCGCCGGGCGGCCCGGGGCTGGGCCGCCGCCCCGGGCCGCCTGGGCCGATCGGCCCTCCAAAGGCCCCCCACGGGTTCAGTGCTCGGGAACGCGCAGGGCCAGGAGGGCGACGTCGTCGTCGTTGCCGGCGGGGCGGACGCGGCCGAGCAGCTGGTCGGTGAACGAGGGGAGGGGGCGGTGGGCGAGGGCGGCGGCGTGCTGGCGCAGTCGGTTCAGCCCCGTGTCGAGGCTCTGGCCGGGTTCCTCGATGAGGCCGTCCGTGTACAGCACCAGGGTGGACCCCGGAGGGAGCAGCGCGGTGGCGTCCGGGCGCCGGAGGGTCACCTGGGTGCCCAGGAGTATGCCGTGGCCCTCGGTGAGGTAGCGCGTCAGGCCGTCCTTGCTGATCAGCAGCGGCGGCGGGTGGCCCGCGTTGGTCCAGGACAGCTGCCAGTGCCCGTCGTGCGCCGCTTCGACCCGGCCGAAGATCGTGGTGGCCATGGTGACGTCGGTGATGTGCTGGATCGCCTCGTCGAGCCGCTCGACGATGCGGCTGGGAGGTTCGTGCTGGGACCAGGCGTAGGCGCGGAGCATGTTGCGGACCTGGGCCATGCCGGCCGCCGCCTCCAGGTCGTGGCCGACGACGTCCCCGATGACCAGGGCGGTGGAGGCGTCGGACAGGGGGAAGGCGTCGTACCAGTCCCCGCCGACGTGGGAGGCGTCGGGTGCGGGCAGGTAGCGGACGGTCATCTCCAGGCCCGTGAGGCGCGGCATCTGGGGCAGCAGGTGGTTCTGCATGGTCTCGGCCACCTTGCGCTGGCGCTGGTAGAGGCGGGCGTTGTCCAGGGCGAGACCGGCCCGGCGCGCGATGTCCTCGATCAGCGGGAGATCCACGGGGGCGAAGGCCGTCGGAGTCTCCGCACGGCCCACGGTCAGCGCGCCCAGGACCGCGCGCGAGCTGCGGATGGGCGCGATGGCCGCCGAGTGCATCCCCGTGGCGTCGAAGAGGCGGGCCTGCTCGACCGCGATGCCGGAGTCCGGCGTCCCCTGGTAGGTCTTCGGACCGGCCAGGGTGGAGGCGACGCCTCGCAGGGCTCGGGACAGGGGCATCAGGGATTCCTCGGGAATCGGCGGCATCGGCCCCTGCAGGTCCTCGTGCCGGACCAGTACGTCCCCCTCGGCGTGGACCGCGACGGTACGCCACACCTCGTCACGTTCGGTGATCAGGTCGATGATCACCCAGTCCGCCAGCCGGGGCGCCAGCAGGGCCACCAGCCGCCGCAGCGCCTCGTCGACGTCGAGAGTGGAGGTCAGCTGTGTGGTGGTCTCGGCCAGCAGGGCCAGCCGCTGCAGCTCCGACAGCCGCTGGGACGCCGGCCCCGGTCGCGGGACGGTGTCCTGGGGGTGCTCGGGAACGTGGAAGACGACGAGTGTGGCGCTTTGGTGGTCGCCGGCGCGGTACGGGGCGATCATCCAGGAGATGGGCAGCACGGAGCCGTCGGCGCGTGCGAAGTAGTCCTGATCGACCTGAGCCGGTCGTCCGGCGTGGAACGCCTGGCGCATCGCGCACTGGGTTCTCGGCAGCTGCTGCCCGTGCGGACCGCGGTGCAGCAGGTCGTGCGCGTCATGGCCGAGGAGTTCTTCGGCGGGCCGGCCCAGCAGCGCCTCGGCGCGGGCGTTGACGGCCGTGATGAAGCCCTGCTCGTCGACGACGTAGGCGCCGGCTCCGATGGCCTCCAGCGTGGCGGAAACGGTCGGCACGGCCGGCCCGTGGGCCTCCGTACGCTCCGACCCTGTCATCGTGACCTCCTCGCCGGCCGGACCGGCGCCCCGCCGCCCATGTCCCCCGGCCCCGTGCTTCTCCCGCTTTCCCGCCTTCCCCGTATGCCCATGCGGGCAAAGATCCCACGTCGTCCGGCGGCTTCGATAACGTCCACCCCCATAGTGTGCTTGTACGGCCGCGAAGAGGGGTGGGCATCCCATGGCCCGGCGGCGGTCCGTGGACGGTGACGCGTGCTCCCGGCCCCGGACCCGGGCCGGTGGGACGCACTCCGGACCACCCCGTCCGGGAGGAGCCCGGGGACACCGACTCGACGTCACTCGCACGGGCGAGGCGGCGGGAGGGAGGCACGGCGTCCGGACGACGCGACAGGCGGCCCACCGGGGCGCATAGGACAGTAGGACCATGAACCGTCACCGACGCCCGCCCCGGCGCGCCCCGTGGATCGCAGGCGGTGCCGCTGTGCTCGTCCTCGGTGGCATCGGCGTGTGGGCGTTGGTCGCGCAGGACGGCGGCACGCCCAGCCCCACACCGTCAAGCTCCGACGACCTGTCCCTTCCGACACTGGATCCCTTGCCGTCCTGGACCTCCGGAACGGAGGCGTCGAGCACGGCGCGCCGGACACCGGTCCCCACGCTGTCGCCCGGGCCCACGGCGTCCCGGCCCCGTCAGCCGGCCCCACCGAGCCGACGGCCGACGACCGGGCCGACCGGGCCGACGGCCGGGCCGACGCAGAGTCCGCCCGTCGAGGTGCGGCCTCCGACACGACGTCCGACCGCCGAGCCGGCACCGCCGCAACAGAGGCCCACGTCCCGGCCGACGCCCCGTCCGACCTCGGCCGGCACGCCGTCCTCACGTGTTCCGCAGGCGGCGCCGACGTCGCCCCCGGCGCCTGCGCGGCCCGCGACGCCGCGGCCCTCGCCGCGCTCCACCGCACCCGGGCTCCCGCCGCGGTCCACCGTTCCCACGCCCTCGTCACGGTCCGCGCCCCCCGAGCGCGCACCGCGGTCCACGGCCCCCGGGGCCACCACCCGCTCCACGCCCCTCAGGCCCACGCCGAAACCCGCGACACCCGGGCCCACCACCCGGTCCGCGACACCCGGGCCCACCACCCGGTCCGCGTCACCCGGGCCCACCGCCCGGTCCATGACGCCGGAGCCCCCGGCAGTCACCCGGTCGGCACCGGTACGGACACCGGCGAAGCCGCCGAAGCCCTCGAAGCACGTGCCGGCGCCGTCCGTCACGACGCCCCGGCCCACGTCGACGAGCGGCGGTGACGAACCGAAGACCACCACCTGGTACACCTCCCCCGCCGCGACGGCCGCCGCCCGCCGCATGGCGCACGCCGACACGGTCGGCGACCCCGCCTGCTCCATGGCAGCCGTGGGCCGGCCGGACCCCGGTCTGGTTCCGCGGGCCGACCGTGTCGGCATCGGTCACCACGGCACGTACTGGTGCCTGATCTGGTGAGGCGGCGGTCGTCGCCGCTCGTGCCCCCGGGCCGCGCTCCGAAGTGGCCACCGGCTCCGATGACGGCCCGTCACGCGTGGTCCGCGCGGGCACCCGCGTCCGGCGGGACCGGCGCCGGCCGACCGCGTAGGCTGCCCTCGGCACGGAGACGGCTGGGCGGGGGAGCACATGGCGGCTGGGACGGCACCGAGGTGGACATCGGCCCTCGATTCGGTGGTGGTGTACGCGCAGGGCGCGCTCTGCCGCCGCCTGGCCCGGGGCACGGTGCCGGCGGGCGGACGCGTACGGGTGGCGGGGCTGCCCCGCTCGCTGGACCCGGACTCCCTGCGGGCCCGCGTCGTCGGCGCCTCCGGGGTGCGCGTCACCGGGGCCCGGGTGGAGGTCGAGGCGGAGTCCCCCGGCGCGGAAGGGCACGACGAGGCGCTGCGCGAAGTGGAGCGGCTGCGCGACGCCTGTGCGGCGGCCCGGGGCCGCCGGGACCGGCAACGGGGGCTGATCGAGGAGGTCGGGGCGCTCCGTCCGGTGCCGCCGGCCCGCGAGCGGGACGACCCGCATCGCCGGACCCCGGTCGACGCGTGGCTGGAGCTCTCCGAGTTCGTCGACGAGCGCCTGACCGGACTGCACGACAGGCTCCGTGAGCTGGAGGAGGAACTGCGCAGGGCGGAGCACGGGCTCACGGTCGCCGAGGACAGGCTCTCGCGTGCCTCCGCCGACGCGTCCCCCGCACCGGTGGCCGGTTCGCCGTGCGCGGTCCTGACGCTGGACGGCGCGGGCGAGGTGGAGGTCGAGGTGGAGTACGGGGTGCCCGGCGCGGTCTGGGTGCCGGCCTACCGGCTCGCCCACCGCCAGGGCGACAGCGACGGTTCTCTGGTGCTGCGGGCCTCGGTCGCCCAGCGCACGGGGGAGGACTGGACCGGGGTGCCCCTCGCCCTGGCCACCGCCGACCTGCGCCGCCGCACCGAGCTGCCCCGGCTCCGTTCGATCCGGATCGGACGCGGTCAGCCCGCCCCCGCGCCTTCGGGCTGGCGTGAGCATCCGGCGGGGCTGACCGATCTCTTCGCCGGTTACGACGCGGCGGTCCCCCGTCCCGGCACGAGGTCCGCGGCCGGCGCCGCGCCCGGTCCCGTTCCACCACCGCCGCCCGCACCGGCCGGTCACGGCGGACCGCCCGGTCCGGTGCCGAAGGGGGCCCTTCCCCAGGCCTTCGGCGGCGTCACGGGGCCGCCCCGGGGCCGGCCGGGCGGCGGGCCGCGTACCGCCGCGGGTCCCGCCGCGCCCGGCGCCGCCCCGGCCCCCGCGGCCTTCGGGGCGGCCCCACCGGCGCCCGTCGCGTCCGCGGCCCCCGCCGAG
>NZ_JBEORT010000143.1:0-14465 GCF_040302425.1 Streptomyces sp. NPDC126497 | reverse complement strand
CCCCGCGCCGGGGGCGCCGCCGGGACGGGCAGCCGGGGCGCCCGGGCCGGCGGACGGTTGTCGGCGGGGCGGGTCGGGACGGCCCCGGCGGCGGGCCGGCGTCCGCCGGGGGAGGGGGCGGGAACGGCCCTGCCGGCGGGGACGCGGGGCGGGACGGCACCGGTGAGGGACGGCCGGCCGCTGCCGGGGGACGACACCCGTGCGGCGCTTCCCGCGGGCGGGACGGTGCCGGAGCGGTCCGGACCGGTGCGGGCGGCGGCCGCGGGCCCCTCCGGGCCCGTGTGCGGGGCGGTGGCGCCGGCGGGGGACGGGCCGTCGGCGCGGGAGGCCGCGGGGGCGGGCCTCCCCGTGGGTGTGCGGGGTGGCGTGGTCGCCGGGCGGCGGGAGTCCCGGCGGGTGGTGGGGGGACGGCCCGCGGGGCGGTGCTGGGCTCTGGTCATGACCTTGTGCATGGGGACCCCGTTCGACGGGCCCGGGGCGGCGGGGGGAGCCGTACCGGGCGGTAACTTCGTGGTTGGGGATCTTGTACGGGGACGTGCGGTGCGGTGGCAAGGAGGCGGAGAGCGGGTCGGGAGAGCGGGGAGGTTCACTCATCAGAGTGGTTCGGCGCTCCCCGGTCCCGCGCCCGCGCGGGCGTCCCGGGTGAATTCCAGGACGGGGGTGGACGTGTCCGGGGGCGCGGCCGGGGCCCCGATGGGGGACGCCCGCACGTATCCTGAAGGCTCTCCGCAGCCCCGATCACACGAAAGCGGCCGACATGCGCGTCTACGTCCCCCTGACCCTCCCCGGGCTCGCCGAGGCGTACCGGACGGGTGTGCTGGGCGACGGGCCCCTCCTCGCGTACGCGGTGACGCCCGCGCTGCGCGAGTGGTACCTCTCCGACGACATCGAGGAGCTGGAGTACGCCGCGCTCAGCCGCGCCGCGCTGGCCTCCCTGCGGCTGCTGGCGGCGGACGCCGGTGCGCCCCGGCGCCGGGTCGTGATCGCCGTGGACGTGCCCGACGGCGCCGCCTCGACCGACCCCGACCGGGGCCTCGACCCGGCCGCCCTCGGCGAGGTGCGGGTCGCCGGCGCCGTACGGCTGGCCGAGGCGGCCGCGGTGCACGTGGACGCGGCGGACGCGGAAGCGGACGTCACGGCCGCCGCCGACGCGCTGCCCGCGGCGGACGGCGGGGACGACGACGCGCAGTTCACGGTGGACGGGGCGGAGGACCACGAGCTGCTGTGGTACGCCACCCAGGAGATCCCCCACCTGATCCGCTGACCTGCGACCCTCCCCGATGTCGGTGGGGACGGGTACGTTTTCGGGCATGGGGACGCACAACGACGCGCACATCGTCTGGGACTGGAACGGCACGCTGTTCCACGACGTCGACGCGGTCATCGGGGCGACGAACGCGGCCTTCGCCGAGCTGGGCCTGGAGCCGATCACGCTGGAGCGGTACCGGGAGCTGTACTGCGTGCCGGTGCCGAAGTTCTACGAGCGGCTGATGGGGCGGCTGCCCAGTGCGGCCGAGTGGGAACTGATGGACGCCACCTTCCACCGCCACTACACGGAGCACCACGTGCGGTGCGGGCTCGCCGAGGGTGTGGTGGAGCTGCTGACGGCGTGGGTGTCGGCGGGCCGCAGCCAGTCGATCCTCAGTCTGTACGGGCACGAGGAACTGGTCCCGCTGGTCCGGGGCTTCGGGATCGAGGCGCACTTCGTACGGGTCGACGGGCGGACCGGGCCCTCCGGGGGCGGCAAGGCGGAGCACATGGTGCGCCACCTCGGCACGCTGACCGGGGTCGACCCGGCGCGCACGGTGGTGATCGGCGACGCGGCCGACGACGCGCTGGCCGCCCTGCACGTGGGAGCCCGCGCCGTTCTGTACACCGGCGGCTCCCACAGCCGCGCCAGCCTGGAGGCGGTGGGCGTCCCGGTGGTGGACACCCTGCGGGAAGCCGTCGCGGAGGCGGAGCGCCTGGCGGCCGCCTGAGGCGCGCGCACTGTGCAGAACGTCAAAGTTCAGGGCCTTCTTTTGTACACATACGGCTCATGACGGGGGCCCTGTGCGGGGCGATAGCCTTGGTGGCGTGATCAGCGCGATAGCTCGCGGGGACCTCGGCGTCCCCGCTGTGCGCCCGGGCGGCACGGACGACATCCGTGACCGGGCGGTGGCCGCTGGTCTTCGCGGGCGGCACGGCGTCAAGAGGGCGCCCGGGACGCGGCGCACCTCCCGGGAACGGGCGTCGCAGAGGGCGGCGTCACACCCATCGGAAGCGTCGAATTCGGCCGAGAAACCCCCGCTCCTCCTCCCTCACGGCATAGCGTCGGCACAGACCGGACACCCCGTGTCGTACCACCGCACCGCGAGGTCGGAGACCGTACTTCCTTCTACGTCACGCAACGGCGCGCGACAGGAGCCAGAGGACCATGCAGACCAAGCTGGACGAAGCCAAGGCCGAGCTGCTCGAAAGGGCGGCCCGGGTAGCTGAGAACAGCCCGGCCGGGGGGAAACTGCCGACTGGGACGACGGACAAGGGCATGCCCGACCGGGACACCGTGCTCGAGTTCCTCCAGCGCTACTACCTGCACACCGCCCCGGAGGACCTGACCGACCGCGACCCGGTCGACGTCTTCGGAGCCGCCTACTCGCACTACCGGCTCGCCGAGAGCCGCCCCCAGGGCACGGCCAACGTCCGCGTCCACACCCCGACCGTCGAGGAGAACGGCTGGACCTGCAGCCACTCCGTCGTCGAGGTGGTCACCGACGACATGCCCTTCCTGGTCGACTCCGTCACCAACGAGCTGACCCGCCAGGGGCGCGGCATCCACGTCGTCATCCACCCGCAGTTCGTGGTCCGCCGGGACGTCACCGGCAAGCTGATCGAGGTGCTCACCACCCCGGTCGGCGGCGACCTCCCCCAGGACACGCGTGACCTCCCGCACGACGCGCACGTCGAGTCCTGGATCCACGTGGAGATCGACCGCGAGACCGACCGCGGCGACCTCAAGCAGATCACCGCCGACCTGCTGCGGGTCCTCTCCGACGTCCGCGAGGCCGTCGAGGACTGGGGCAAGATGCGCCAGGCCGCGACCGCGCTGGCCGAGTCGCTGCCCGACGAGCACGTCCCCGCCGACCTGCCCGCGCCGCAGGTGGAGGAGGCCCGCGAGCTGCTGCGCTGGCTCGCCGACGACCACTTCACCTTCCTCGGCTACCGCGAGTACCAGCTGCGCGAGGACGACTCGCTGGCCGCCGTCCCCGGCACCGGCCTCGGCATCCTGCGCTCCGACCCGCACCACGCCACCGAGGAGAGCCACCCGGTCAGCCCGTCCTTCGAGCGGCTGCCCGCCGACGCCCGCGCCAAGGCGCGCGAGCACAAGGTGCTGGTGCTGACCAAGGCCAACAGCCGGGCCACCGTGCACCGGCCCTCGTACCTGGACTACATCGGCGTCAAGAAGTTCGACGCGGACGGCAACGTCGTCGGCGAGCGGCGCTTCCTCGGACTGTTCTCGTCCGCCGCCTACACCGAGTCCGTGCGCCGGGTGCCGGTGATCCGCCGCAAGGTCGAGGAGGTCCTGGAGCGCGCCGGCTTCTCGCCGCACAGCCACGACGGGCGCGACCTGCTCCAGATCCTGGAGACCTACCCGCGCGACGAGCTGTTCCAGACCCCGGTCGGCGAGCTCCAGGCCATCGTGACCTCGGTGCTCTACCTCCAGGAGCGCCGCCGGCTCCGGCTCTACCTGCGCCAGGACGAGTACGGGCGCTACTACTCCGCCCTCGTCTACCTGCCGCGCGACCGCTACACCACCGGTGTCCGGCTGCGGATCATCGACATCCTCAAGGAGGAGCTCGGCGGCATCAGCGTCG
This sequence comes from Streptomyces sp. NPDC126497, assembly GCF_040302425.1. Classification (NCBI taxonomy): domain Bacteria; kingdom Bacillati; phylum Actinomycetota; class Actinomycetes; order Kitasatosporales; family Streptomycetaceae; genus Streptomyces; species Streptomyces sp. NPDC126497. The sequence goes on along the minus strand of NZ_JBEORT010000143.1, from coordinate 10,611 downwards.
ACTTCACCGCCTGGAACACCGAATCGGTCCTCTCCCGGCTGCACTTCGTGGTCCGCGTCCCGCGGGGCACCGAGCTGTCCGAGCTGTCCGACGCCGACAAGGAGCGCATCGAGGCCCGCCTCGTCGAGGCCGCCCGCTCCTGGGCCGACGGCTTCAGCGAGGCGCTGAACGCCGAGTTCGGCGAGGAGCGCGCCGCCGAGCTGCTGCGCCGCTACGCGGGCGCCTTCACCGAGGGCTACAAGGCCGACCACACCCCGCGCGGCGCCGTCGCCGACCTGGCGCGCCTGGAGGAGCTCGGCGAGGAGCGGGACTTCGCGCTCAGCCTGTACGAACCGGTGGGCGCCGGCGCCCAGGAGCGCCGCTTCAAGATCTACCGCAAGGGCGAGGCCGTCTCCCTGTCCGCGGTGCTGCCGGTGCTCCAGCGGCTCGGCGTCGAGGTCGTCGACGAACGGCCGTACGAGCTGCGCTGCGCGGACCGCAGCGTGGCCTGGATCTACGACTTCGGTCTGCGGATGCCCCAGGGCACGGGCGCCGACCACCTCGGGGACGACGCCCGTGAGCGGTTCCAGGACGCCTTCGCCGCGACCTGGACCGGCAAGGCGGAGAACGACGGCTTCAACGCCCTCGTGCTCAGCGCCGGGCTGACCTGGCGGCAGGCCGTGGTGCTGCGGGCGTACGCCAAGTACCTGCGCCAGGCGGGCTCCACCTTCAGCCAGGACTACATGGAGGACACCCTCCGCCACAACGTCCACACCACCCGGCTGCTCGTCTCCCTGTTCGAGGCGCGGATGTCGCCGGACCGGCAGCGTGCCGGGTACGAGCTGGTGGACGCGCTGCTCGAGGAGCTCGACGCCGCCCTCGACCAGGTCGCCTCGCTCGACGAGGACCGCATCCTGCGCTCCTTCCTCACGGTCATCAAGGCGACGCTGCGCACCAACTTCTTCCAGGAGTCGGGCGCGGGCGTGCCGCACGACTACGTCTCCATGAAGTTCGACCCGCAGGCCATCCCCGACCTCCCGGCGCCGCGCCCGGCGTTCGAGATCTGGGTGTACTCGCCGCGCGTCGAGGGCGTGCACCTGCGCTTCGGCAAGGTCGCGCGCGGCGGTCTGCGCTGGTCGGACCGCCGGGAGGACTTCCGCACCGAGATCCTCGGCCTGGTCAAGGCGCAGATGGTGAAGAACACCGTCATCGTGCCGGTCGGCGCCAAGGGCGGCTTCGTCGCCAAGCAGCTGCCCGACCCGAACGTCGACCGGGACGCCTGGCTGGCGGAGGGCATCGCCAGCTACCGGACGTTCATCTCGGCGCTGCTCGACATCACCGACAACATGGTGGCCGGCGAGGTCGTGCACCCGGCGGACGTCGTCCGGCACGACGAGGACGACACCTACCTCGTCGTCGCCGCCGACAAGGGCACCGCGAAGTTCTCGGACATCGCCAACGAGGTCGCCGAGTCGTACAACTTCTGGCTCGGTGACGCCTTCGCCTCCGGCGGCAGCGCGGGCTACGACCACAAGGGCATGGGCATCACCGCCCGCGGCGCCTGGGAGTCCGTGAAGCGGCACTTCCGGGAGCTGGGCGTGGACACCCAGACGCAGGACTTCACGGTCGTCGGCATCGGCGACATGTCCGGCGACGTGTTCGGCAACGGCATGCTGCTCAGCGAGCACATCCGCCTGGTCGCCGCCTTCGACCACCGGCACATCTTCATCGACCCGCACCCGGACGCGGCCGTCTCCTACGCCGAGCGCCGCCGTCTGTTCGACCTGCCGCGCAGCTCCTGGGAGGACTACGACACCGGGCTGCTGTCGGCCGGCGGCGGGGTCTTCCCGCGCAGCGCCAAGTCCATCCCGCTCAACTCGCAGATCCGCGAGGCCCTCGGCATCGAGTCCGGCGTCACCAAGATGACCCCGGCCGACCTGATGAAGACGATCCTCACGGCGCCGGTGGACCTGCTGTGGAACGGCGGCATCGGCACGTACGTCAAGGCCTCCACCGAGTCGAACGCCGACGTCGGCGACAAGGGCAACGACGCCATCCGCGTCGACGGCAGGGACCTGCGGGTCTCCGTCGTCGGCGAGGGCGGCAACCTGGGCATGACCCAGCTCGGCCGGATCGAGTTCGCGCTGCACGGCGGCCGGCTCAACACCGACGCCATCGACAACAGCGCGGGCGTGGACACCTCCGACCACGAGGTGAACATCAAGATCCTGCTGAACGGCCTCGTCAAGGACGGCGACATGACCGTCAAGCAGCGCAACAAGCTGCTGGCGGAGATGACCGACGAGGTCGGCGCCATGGTGCTGCGCACCAACTACGCGCAGAACACCGCCATCGCCAACGCGCTGGCGCAGTCCAAGGACATGGTCCACGCCCAGCAGCGGTTCCTGAAGCACCTGGTGCGCGAGGGCCTGCTGGACCGGGCGCTGGAGTTCCTGCCCACCGACCGCCAGATCCGCGAGCGGCTCTCCTCCGGGCAGGGCCTGACCGGACCGGAGACGGCCGTGCTGCTGGCGTACACGAAGATCACGGTCGCCGAGGAGCTGCTGCACACCTCGCTGCCCGACGACCCGTACCTGAAGGTGCTGCTGCACGCCTACTTCCCGACGGCGCTGCGCGAGCAGTTCCCCGACCGGATCGACACCCACCCGCTGCGCCGCGAGATCACCACGACGGTGCTGGTCAACGACACGGTCAACACGGGCGGTACCACGTATCTGCACCGGATGCGCGAGGAGACCGGCGCGTCGCTGGAGGAGATCGTCCGGGCGCAGACCGCGGCCCGCGCGATCTTCCGCTCCTCCGTGGTGTGGGACGCGGTCGAAGGGCTCGACAACACGGTCGACGCGGACGTCCAGACCCGCATCCGGCTGCACTCGCGCCGGCTGGTGGAGCGTGGTACGCGCTGGCTGCTCAACAACCGGCCGCAGCCGCTGGAGCTGGCGGAGACCGTGGAGTTCTTCGCCGAGCGGGTCGAGCAGGTCTGGGCGCAGCTGCCGAAGCTGCTGCGCGGTGTGGACCTGGACTGGTACCAGAAGATCTACGACGAGCTGAGCGGCGCCGGGGTCCCGGACGAGCTCGCCACCCGGGTCGCCGGGTTCTCCTCCGCCTTCCCGACGCTCGACATCGTGTCGGTGGCCGACCGGATGGGCAAGGAGCCGCTGGACGTCGCCGAGGTGTACTACGACCTCGGGGACCGGCTGCGCATCACCCAGCTGATGGACCGCATCATCGAGCTGCCGCGCGCCGACCGCTGGCAGTCCATGGCCCGCGCGGCGATCCGCGAGGACCTGTACGCGGCGCACGCGGCGGTGACCGCGGACGTGCTGGCGGTGGGCGACGGCTCGGCGACTCCGCAGCAGCGCTTCGAGCTGTGGGAGCGGAAGAACGCGGCGCTGCTGGGCCGGGCCCGCACCACGCTGGAGGAGATCCACGGCTCCGAGGCGTTCGACCTCGCCAACCTGTCGGTGGCGATGCGGACGATGCGGACGCTGCTGCGGGCGCACTCGTAGGCGGACGCGCGGGGGCGCCCCGGGCCCGACGGCCCGGGGCGCCCCCGCGCGTTGTGCTGCCTTGGGTGGGTATCGGTGGGGATCCGGTGCGGGCGGGCCGCCACGGGCAATGGCTCCAGTGTGACTGTCCGATCCTCGTCGCCCGCCGCGTCCGGGCGGACCGGCGCGCGCCGCTCCCCGGTCCGTCCGGCGGCCGTCGGACGGACCGGGGCCCTGGCCGGCGCCGGGCTGCTCCTGGTCCTGCTGGTCCTGGTGATCGTGCGGCTCCCCTGGGCCGGCGACCTGGGCATGCACGCGGCGACCCTGCAGCGGCTGCGGCACAGCCCGCTGCACCCCGGCAACCCGCTGGTCGACGCGGACACCCCGAGCCCGTACTACTCGCCGTGGACGCTGCTGCTCGGCACCGTCGCCCGCCTGTCCGGGCTCTCGGTGTTCGTGGTGCTGCGGCTGGCCGCCGCGGCCGGACTGGCCCTGCTGGTGACGGGCGTGCGGCGGTACGTGCGGACGCTGAGCGCGCACCGGGCCGCGCCCGCGCTCGCCCTGCTGAGCCTGCTGCTGCTGTGGGGCACGACCCCGTTCCCGTGGAGCGGCTTCCTCGGACTCGGCTCGCTCGCGCTGACGGTGTCGTACCCGAGCACGTTCACCCTCGGTCTCGCCTTCCACTTCTGGGCGTCGCTGACGGGGGCGCTGCGCCGGGAGGCCGGGTGGCCGGCGTGGCTCGGCCTGGGGGCGCTCTGGGCGGTGATCCTGCTCTGCCACCAGTTCTCGGGGGTCGTGGCCACGGTGGGCGCCGTCGCCACGCTGCTCGCGGCGGGGCGGGCCGGGCGCGTGGTGTGGCCGCGGCTCGGCGCCGGGGCGGCGGCGGGGGTGGTGGCGCTGTGGGTGTGGCCGTACTACGACTTCTTCGCACTGTTCGGCGCCGGGAGCGGGCTGGAGGCGGTGCACCGGGTGCTGTACGAGCGGCCGGCCGCGCGGTTCGGGCTGGTGCTGCTGGGGGTGGCCGCGCTGGTCGCGCGGGGGCGGCGGGAGCGCCGGGATCCGCTGGTCCTCTTCTTCGCGCTGGGGGCGGTGGTCGTCGGGGCGGGGTGGCTGAGCGGCCACTACGCGTGGGGGCGCGCGCTGCCCGCCGCGCTGGTCCCGGCGCAGGTGGCGGCGGCGCTGGAGGCGGTGGGGGCGGGCGGGTCGGCCGGGCCGGACCGGGCGGGGCGGCGCCGGGTGCGCGCCGGGTGGGCGGTCCTGCTGGCCGGGGCGCTGCTGCTCGGCGGGTGGGCGCAGGCGGGGACGATGGGCTACGTGGTGCCGCGCGGTGCGCTGCCGGCGGTGGTGGAGGACCGGTACCGGGAGCCGTGGACGGGGTACCACTGGATCACGCCGTGGGTGCGGTACGGGGACGTGGTGATGGCCGAGGGGCGGGCGGCCCGCCAGATACCGGCGTACGGGCCCTATACGGTCGCCCCGGGGTATCCCGACTTCTTCCTCCCGGACGAGGAGCGGCGGGTGTCGGACACGGGGGTGTACTTCGCGGAGGGGACGCCGGCGGTCGTGCGGCGGGGGATCGAGCGGGAGTACGGGGTGCGGTGGGTGGTGGGTCGTGGCGGTGCGTTGGACGGCGCCGGGCTGCGGGTGGTGGCGCGGGGGCCGGAGGGGGAGGTGCTGTACGCGGTGCCCTGAGGGGTGGCGGCGCCGTTCTGGCCGGGGAGGGTTTGTTTCGTCCCCGCCGCCCCTTCCCGTTCCCGACCCCGGGGGCTCCGCCCCCGGACCCCGCTCCTCAAGCGCCGGAGGGGCCGGGTCCGGCCGGAGGGCCGGGGTCAGCCGGAGGGGGTGAGGACGCTCGTCACCAGGCGGGCCGCCCGGCGTGTCCGGGGGCCGGCCAGGCGGTGGGCCGCCGGGTGGAGCACGGTCGCGGTGAGGCCGACCGGCTGCCAGCGGAGCTGGAGGCGGCCCGGGCCGTGGCCCTCGGGCTCGATCGTGAGCCGGTGGCGCGGGACGCGGACGGTCAGGGCGGGAAAGGCCGGCGGGGCCAGCAGCAGTCCCCGGTTGCTCCGCCCCCGGCAGGTCAGCCGGACCAGCGGATGGCGCACCCCGGCGAAGCCGCTCAGCGGGAGGCGTGCACCCGCCGGGTCGAGACGGACCCGGCCCTCGAAGACGCCGGGGCGGACCGGGGAGAGCCGGAAGGGGACGGTCAGGCGGTGCCGGCCGGGGGAGAGGAGCAGGCTCGCGCGCTGCGGGCCGACCGGGAGGCGCAGGGCCGGGTCGTACGTGCGCACGGTCAGGTCGACGCAGGCTCCCGGGCCCCGGGCGATCTCCGTGATCTCGTGGCGGAACCAGGCGACGGGGAACGGGCGGGTGTCCGGCTCCAGCTCGGTCAGGTCCAGTTCACGGCGGGCGCCGGCCGACCCGGGGACCCGGTCGCCCCAGTACGTACGGCCGTCCGGGCCCGTGGTCAGCTCCCGCGGGGCGACCTCGTGCCCCAGCCCCCGGGCGGCCCACCGGGCCTCGGACAGGCGCCGGTCGCGGACCAGCTGGAGCACCACCCGCTCGGCCCGGGGCAGCCGGGTGCAGGCGTTCGGCGACAGGGTCTCCAGGTACGGGTTCACCAGGTCCGCGAAGGCCGCCAGCCACTCCTCGTCCCGGTGGGGCAGATCGCCCGCGTACATCCGGAAGTCGTGCTTCAGGAACTTGTGGTCCTTGTCCTCGCGCAGCGCCTCGTGCCCGCTCTCCACGAGGAACGCGTCGATCAGCCGCTGCACGTGGATCCGGTCGCGGACGTTGCCGAGCAGGTGCCGCTGGTTGGATATGGACGCCGCGTCGGAGGCCGCGTACGGGGCGACGTACCAGAGGTACACCGGGTCCGGGACGATCGTGAACCGTTTCGCCAGGCAGTACGCCTGGGCGGAGAACAGCTGGTCCTCGTAGTGGATGCCCTCGGGGAAGCGCAGGGCGTGCCGGTCGAGGAAGGCGCGGGAGTACATCTTGCCGGTCGACAGGTGTTCGAAGAACAGCCGCGGGTCGGCCTCGATGCCGTCCAGGGTGCGGTGCTCGCGCACGAGGTGCGGCATCCAGGTGGAGCGGCGCCCGGTGTCCACCCGGATCCGCCGCACCGCGCCCATCGCGAAGTCGATCTCGCGTGCGCGGTGCGCGGCGAGCAGCGCCGCGACCGCCCCCTCGGGGAGCTCGTCGTCGCTGTCGAGGAACATCAGGTACGGCGCCCGGGCGATCTCCAGGGCGCGGTTGCGCGGCGCGCTGCACCCGCCGCTGTTCTCCGGCAGCCGCAGGCACCGGATCCGCGGGTCGGCGGCCGCCAGCGCCCGCGCCACCCGGGGGGTGTCGTCCGTGGAGTGGTCGTCGCTGATGACGATCTCCAGGTTCCGGTGGGTCTGGCGGCGCACGGACTCCACCGCGCGGGGCAGCCGTCCGGCGTCGTTGTGCACGATCACCGTGACGGTGACGTCGGGGACCCGCGGGGTGCTCATGACGCCTCCTCGGGCCTCGGCGCCGGGGTGCGTTCCCCGACCGGCAGCACCGGCGGCAGCGACGCCCCGTCCTGGCCGAGGAAGACCCGGCGCACGACGCGTTCGGCGGCGCGGCCGTCGTCGTACTCGCAGAACCGGCGGCGGAAGACGGCCCGTGCCTTCGCCGCGCCGTCGTCGCGCCAGGCGTCGGTGGTGAGGATCCCGGTGAGCTCCTCCTGGGTGCGGGCCACCGGGCCCGGCGCCTCCGCCATCAGGTCGAAGTAGACGCCGCGCGTGGTGCGGTACGTCTCCCAGTCGTCGGCGTGGACGACGATCGGACGGTCCAGGTTGGCGTAGTCGAACATGATCGACGAGTAGTCGGTGACCAGGACGTCGGCGGCCAGGCACAGCTCCTCGACCGGATCGTAGGAGGAGACGTCCACGACGCGGCCCGAGCGGCGCGGGCCGGTCAGCGGGGAGGCGGCGCCGTCGTAGAAGTAGTGGGCGCGCACCAGCAGCACGGTGTCCTCGCCGAGGCGGTCGGCGAGCGCGGCGAGGTCCAGGCGCGGCGTCCAGCCGGCCTCGTAGTCGCGGTGCGTGGGCGCGTACAGGACGGCCCGGCGGCCCGGCGCGACGCCCAGGCGGGCGCGGACCGCCCGGATGTCGTCGGCGCCGGCCGTGTAGTAGACGTCGTTGCGCGGATAGCCGTGGTCGAGGGAGACGAACCGGGACGGGTACGCCCTCTGCCACATGCGGGTGGTGTGGCTGTTGGCGGAGAGGCTGTAGTCCCACTTGTCGACGCGCTCCAGCAGCGCCTCGAAGTCCAGGCCCTGCGCGGCGGCCGGGAACGGTATCTGGTCCACGCCCATGCGCTTGAGCGGGGTGCCGTGGTGGGTCTGCAGGTGGACCGCGTCGGGGCGCTTGACCACGGCGTTCGGGAAGTTGACGTTGTTGACGAGGTACTTCGCGGTGGCGAGCACCTCCCAGTAGCGGCGGGTGCCGGGCACGACGTGGTCGGTGCCGGGCGGCAGCAGGGCCGCGTTCTGGGCGGTCACCACCCAGACCGGGTGGACGTCGGGGGCGAGCTCGGCGAGCTTCGCGGCGATCGCGGCCGGGTTGCAGGCGACCCCGCGGTTCCAGTAGGCGGCGAACACCGCGAGGCGGGGGTCGACGGGGCGGCGCAGGGCCCTGCGGTACTGCTGGTCGCGGACCCGGGCGCCGAGCCGGCGCCGGCCGGTGCGCACCGTGGACCGCACGGCGCGACGGGCGCGGTTGGCGGTCTGGAAGGCGCGGTACCTGCCGTAGGCGCCCTCCTCCAGCAGGGAGCGGCGGACGCCCTCCGGGCCGGCGGGGCGCCGGTGGCCCTCGGGGCGGCGGCGCAGGGCGGCGGCCCCGGCCCTGCGGAAGAACTCCCGGGCGACGTCCTCGGGCATGCCGCCGCGGGCGAAGGCGCGCAGGCAGTCGCGGACCATGATCTCGTACAGCACGGTGTAGACGGCGGGGCGCTCGCGGGCGAGGCCGAGGAGGCTCTCGTAGCGGTCGACGAGCGCGTAGTGCTCTTCGGGTGCGGCCGGCGGGAGGGCGGCGGTCCGCAGCCGGCGGTCCTCGTAGGCGAGGTGCGGCAGGGCGGCGACGCGGTCGGCGAGCAGCAGGGCGGCGAGGGCCGCCCGGGGCGCGTCGTCGGTGCCGAGCCGGTCCTCGTGCGCCCGCCAGAAGCCGGCGCGCAGGACGCGGGTGCCGAGCAGCGGGGTGAGGCGCAGCAGGTAGGCGCTGTCGTCGAGGGCGAGGTCGGTGCGGCCCGCGCGGACGAGCAGGGGGCCGTCCGCCGAGGGCAGGCCGGAGCTGCGCCAGGTGCTGCGGAGGTGGTCCAGCAGCAGCACGTCGACGGTGCCGGTGCCGGTGCCGGGGAGCCCGGCGAGGCGTTCGGCGACGGTGCGGGTGCTGCCGGGCGGCAGGCCGTCCTTGGCGTGGACGAAGTGCAGCCAGCGGCCGGTGGCCCGCGCCGCCCCCGCCGTCCGGGCCGCCCCGTCGGACGTGCCGTCGGGCAGGGGCAGCACCTGGACGCGGGAGGCGTGCCGCTCCGCCGTCTCGCGGGCCCAGTCGCCGACGGCGGCGACGACGACCTCGGTGTCCGGGAGGGGGCGGCCGGCGAGGGAGTCGAGCAGGCCGGTCAGATGGTCCTGGGTGTTCGGCCCGTGGACGATGACGCTGAGCTCGGGCATCGCGGGGCTCCTTCGGCTGCTCGGCGCTCCGGGCGTTCCCGGTGTTCCTCTTCGGTCATATTGACATCAATACGGCGAAGGGGGCGCGCGGGCGGGAACCTCAGGAGGGTGCCGGTACCGCCTTCGGCTTCGGCTTGCGGGGCTTGTCCGTGCCCCCGGTGAACGCCTCGTACTCCTTGAGCACGTCCTCCGTCGGCCCGTCCATCAGCAGCTCGCCCCGCTCCAGCCAGAGCACGCGGTCGCAGGTGTCGCGGATCGACTTGTTGTTGTGGCTGACCAGGAACACCGTCCCGGCCCGCTCGCGCAACTCCCGGATGCGCGCCTCGGAGCGCTTCTGGAAGGAGCGGTCGCCGGTGGCCAGCGCCTCGTCGACGAGGAGGACGTCGTGGTCCTTGGCGGCGGCGATGGAGAACCGCAGCCGGGCCGCCATGCCGGACGAGTAGGTGCGCATCGGCAGGGTGATGAAGTCGCCCTTCTCGTTGATCCCGGAGAAGTCGACGATCTCCTGGTAGCGGGCCTTGATCTGCTCACGGGACATGCCCATGGCGAGTCCGCCGAGGTGGACGTTGCGCTCGCCGGTCAGGTCGCGCATCAGGGCGGCGTTGACGCCGAGCAGGGAGGGCTGGCCGTCGGTGTAGATGCGGCCGTTCTCCACCGGGAGCAGCCCGGCGACGGCCTTGAGCAGGGTCGACTTGCCCGAGCCGTTGGTGCCGATCAGGCCGATGGCCTCGCCCCGGTACGCCACGAAGGACACGCCCCGCACGGCGTGCACCGTGCGCACACCGGACGCCTTCTCGGTCTGCCTGCGGCGCAGCATGCGGTTGAGGGCGGCGGTGGCGGAGCCGCGTCCGGCGCCGGTGCCGTTGACCCGGTAGACGATGTCGACACGGTCGGCGACGACCGTGGGGGCCCTCCGGTCGGTGGTGTCAGCCACGGCCGTACCTCTCCTCTGCCTTCCAGAAGTAGACGAAGCCGACCACGCCGGCCAGCAGGGCCCAGCCCAGCGCGAACGCCCACACGTGCGGGGGCAGGTACGCCGAGCCGTAGTCGTCGATCAGCGCGAAGCGGACCAGGTCCATGTAGATCGCGGCCGGGTTCCACTGCAGCACGTCGGCGAGCCAGGCGGGCACGTCCTTGCCCCGCAGCATCTCCGGGATGCTGAACATCACGCCGGAGGCGTACATCCAGGTGCGCAGCACGAACGGCATCAGCTGGGCCAGGTCGGGCGTCTTGCTGCCCATCCGCGCGAAGACCAGCGCCAGCCCGGTGTTGAACACGAACTGCAGCAGCAGCGCGGGCACCACCAGCAGCCACGACAGGTCGGGCATGCTGCGGAACGCGAGCATCACGACGACCAGCACGATCATCGAGAACAGCAGCTGCTGGAGCTGCTGGAGCGCGAAGGAGACGGGCAGCGAGGCGCGCGGG
>NZ_JBEORT010000142.1:0-14893 GCF_040302425.1 Streptomyces sp. NPDC126497 | reverse complement strand
TCTGTGCGGGGCGGCCGGGCGTGCCCGCCGACGCTGGCGCCGGCGCCCCGGGTGAGGACCCGGGGCGCCGGAACCGAGCGACGTGACTCACCGCGTCGCCGCGGCGGTCGACACCGGTGTCAGTTACAGGTGGTGACGCTCAGGCTGCTGTCGCCGCAGAGCAGCAGGCTCGCGCGGCTGCCGGTCTCGACGTCCCCCATGGCCTCTTCCTTGGGGGTCTCCATCGACTGCAGGTCGAACAGGTTCATGACATCTTCCCTTCGTAGGACAACGGGTTCTCTTGCATCACGACCCCGGGAGGGGCCGAGTCGTGGGGCCGCCCGGTGCGCGGCGGCGGAAGGAACGGCAGTCCGGCGGACCGGGCGCCGTGGACGGAGGCGACGGCCAGCAGGCACCCCGCCGTTCCGGTGGAGAGGTCCATGGACAGGCGCATCATCTGCTCACCGGGGAAGGCGAGCCGGCCGCGGTAGGACATGGCGTGCCAGGACAGCGCGTTGAGCTGGCGCCGCAGGGCCCGCGGACCGGTTCCGGGCACCGTGGCCGTGGTGCGGCCCAGGTACAGCACCATCCCGGCCACGCCCCGGTACAGGCCCGGCTGCGCGTAGAACATGGCCTGGGCCGCGGCCACGATCTCGCCTCTCGCCCGCTCGAACTCCTCGTCCTCCCGGTGCGCCAGGTAGTCGTCGAGCACCATGCCGATGCCCACGCTGCCCGCGCCCAGGTAGGGCATGGTGCGCCAGCCCTCGTCGACCTGGAGCGCGCCGCCCGCGCCGCGGACGCAGCGGGCCAGGTCCTCGCGCAGCGCGTCCCGCGCGAGGTCGAGCAGGGCGGGGTCCCGGTCGCGTTCGTACAGCCGCAGGAAGAGCAGGGCGCGTCCCGCCGCACCGTGCAGCAGCCCCGCGCGGCCCCGGCCGGCGCTCCCGTCCCCGGCCGCCGGCCCGCCCCGGGCGGTCAGCTCGGCGCAGCGCCGGGCCGCCGCGTGCAGGGCGGTCTCCCCGGTGGCCGCGGCCAGCGAGTCCAGGGCCAGGCCCACTCCGGCGGTGCCGCTGTGCAGGTCCGGGGCCAGACGGTCGAAGGACTGGTCGAGGAGCAGCTCGGCGAGGTCGAGGGCGCGGTCGCGGTGGCCGAGGTGCTCCAGCGTCCAGGCGAGGCCGGCGAGACCGTCGTGGAAACCGGGCGGCATGCCCGACGGCGGTTGCTTGGTCCGCTCCAGCAGCCACTGCTCCCCGTCCTCGTCCCGCCCCGCCCCGCTCTCGACCAGGGCGTACAGCACTCCCGCCGCGCCGTGGCCGAAGGCCAGCCCGCCGCCGGCGGTGGCGAACTGCGCGATGTCGCCGGGGAAGAGGCGGTCGGTGCGGGACGGTGTCGCCGACGCGCGGATGGCCGCGGCCATCGAGTCCCGGCTGCGGGGCCAGTCGTCCGGCCGGACCGGCACCACCGGCCCGTCCCCCCGTCGCGCCGTCGCGGCGCCGGTGGACACCGTGGGGACGGTGGACGTGGTGGGGGCGGCGGGGGCGGTGGTTCCGCTGGTGATCTCGTCGACCGCCGCGTCCAGGAAGGCCCGGTCCACCGGGAACTGGCCGGCCGCCACATCGGCGAGGTGGGCCGCCTTGCGCCGGTCCAGTGCCAGCAGACTGGTGAGCGGGAGGAACAGCGCGAGGCGCAGACAGGCCAGCGCGTACCGGTCCACCGCCACGCCCCGCCGGTCGGGCGGTGCCACGAACCCCGGGTTGGCGACGGTCTGCCGGCCGGCTTCGTCGACCCTGTGGGCCGCCTCGAAGTCCAGCAGGGCGACGCTGTCGTCCTCGCGGATCATGATGTTGAACAGGTGCAGGTCGTTGAAGACCACGCCCCGGGCGTGGACGGCCTCGACGGCGCGTTCCACCTGCGCGTGGACGTCGAGGGCCCAGGCCGTGTACTCGGCCAGCCGCTCCTGGCTCGGGTCGGCCTCGATGAGCGGATGACGGCGGGCGAAGAACGTGTTGAGCGGTTTGCCGTCGATGTGCTCCAGCACCAGGAAGTGGTGCTCCCCGACCGTCAGGTGGTCGATCACCTCGGGTGTGCAGTCCAGACCGGACAGCAGCTCCAGCGCCCGGCGCTCGCGGTGCAGCCGGGTCACCGCGTCCGCGCCGTCGGCCGCCAGACCGGCGTGCGGACGGGCCTCCTTGAGGACGACCCGCTCTCCCGTGCGGGAGTCGCGGGCGAGGTAGACGCCGCCGCCGTTGGAGAAGTGCAGCGCCGACTCGACGGCGTAGGGCAGGTCGCCCACGGTCAGCGCTTCCCGGGCCTTCAGGTGGGGGCGCAGGAAGGCGGGCGGATCCACCCAGTCCGGCACGCGGAAGACGGGGCCGCGCAGATCGGGCACCAGCACTCCGTCGGGACCGGCCACGGCCGGCCGCAACTCCCCTTGCGCGTCGTAGCAGTTGCGCCGGGTGAAGCCGCCGTACCGGACGTGCACGGGCCCTTCGCCGAGCCGCAGGTCGCTCAGGATGTACGGTCCGGGCTCGCCCGCCAGCAGCTCCGACAGCTCGCCCGCGAGCCGTTCGAACCGCGCCTCGTCCGCCGGGTACACGGTGATGAACTTGCCGCTGCCCGCCCGGTCCGCGTACTTGGCGTTGCGCTGGTGCAGCAGGTAGCGGCTGGGCACGAACTTGAAGGCCGTGCCGCCGGCGACACAGTGCCGCCACACGCGCTCGAGCACGGACTCGGCGTTGTCGAGGCAGGCGGAGACGTGGATCTTCCATCCCTGGTCGGGCAGGTCGGCGTCGACCGGACGCAGGGCGAGCCAGTCCCCGCTCTCGTTGCGCTGCCATCCCTGCGGGACGGGCCACGAGGCCGCGGCGTACCGGGAGCCCCCGGTGCCGGCCGGGGAGACGGTGCGGTGCGGGGCGTCGTAGAAGTACGGGTCCGCGTCGCAGTACACGGCATAGCCCTTGTTCACGCCGTCTCCCTCCCATCGGTTGTCGACGGGGACGACGGTGTCACGCGGCGCGCCACCCCGCACAGTCACCGCTGTCATCACTCCGATGTGCGGAACGCACGGGTAACTTCGCGGGGTCGCGCACGGCGGAGGTCCCGTGCCGGGCGGGCGGGGCGTCGTCATGGTGGTGGCGACACGACGTCGAGGACGGCGCAGGCCGCACCGATGCCGCAGATCACCGCCTTCGCCGGGACCAGTGGCACGTCGTCGCCCCCGGCACGAGGTGGGCCGGGAGCCGCTCGGCCGGACGGTGCCCGAAGAACCGCTGGTGCTCCACCGGGCCGGGGGCAAGGGGCTTGCGTCCAGGTACGGCCTTGCCGCCGGGGCGCCGGCTCGCCCGCGCGGGCGCTCCGTCCCGCGGCGGTCCCGCGGGGGAGGACGCGGACGCGTCGGCGGGGGCCGTCTCAGTCGGCCGAGTGGACCACTCTCAGGTGGGAGGCGGCGCGGCGGGACCCGCGGTCCCCGGACGGGGTGCGGCGCGCCTCGCGCAGGACCAGCGTCAGCCGGGTGCAGTCCATGCCCCGGAGGACCGGGGTCGTCTCCGCGACGATCCGGCAGTCCGTGGCGCCCCAGCGCGGGTCGGGGTGGAGCAGCGGACGTACGGCGCCGTCGGGTTCGGCGGCCTGCTCCCCCACGGCCCGCAGCCAGTGCGGCACACCGTGCCGGTAGGCGGCCTCCATGATGGGGTCCTGGGCGATGTCACGGCGGATGGACTGCAGCCCGTGGTCGTGGCCGTACCGCTCGGCGGTCTTGGCGAAGTGGGCCAGCATCGGCAGGCACCAGCTCGACTCGTGGTCGCCGAGCACCGCGGCCGCGTCCGGGTGGAAGAGGACGAACCGGAGGAAGTTGTCGCAGGGCAGGGCCGTGGGGTGCGGCTCGACACCCCGGAAGAGCGTCCGGAAAGCGGTGTTGGCCAGCAGCACGTCCCAGCGGCGGTCGACCACCAGGGAGGGGAAGGGGACCGCCTCCAGGAGCGCGGTGTAGTCCTGCAGATAGGCCTGGGCCCCGGGGGTCCCGGGGGCGGGCCGCGGTGCCGTCCGCCGCCCTCCTGCCTGATGTGCCATCGGGAGGTCACCCCTCTTGCCTGTGCGGCCCTGACGCGGCGCCCCGATCCTGCTGCCCACACGGGAGGCATGTCAACTATCGTGGCATTCCCTGCCGGTTGACGGCCGAAATTAGCCACAGTTGTGGCGGGACCTGGCTGCGGGTTCGAGGCAACGGCTAGTCTCCGTGAAGTTCACGGCAATCGCTTGTGAGAATCCTGTGAGAGACCTAGGAGATCTTTCGGTGACGGGTGGCTTCGAGGGGCCTGGCACCACGCCGACGACCGCGCTGCCGGCCGTCGTCGCCCGCGTCGCCGCACTCGCCGACCGGCTCGGCGTGGCGCACGCGGAGGTCTTCGACGCCGGCCGACTGTCCACCGCCTCCGGCGTCCCGGAGTCCGTGGTCAAGGCGCTGCTGAGCGGCCGGCCCGCCGGCGAGCCCGATGTGCAGACGCGGTTCGTGCAGCGACTGGACCTGTTGCGCCGTACCCGGCTGAAGCCGAACGGGCGCAGGTACACGCAGCAGGAGATCGCCGACGGCGCGGGCATGTCCCGGCAGCAGGCCGGCGCGCTGATCAACGGCGACCGGCGTCCGACCGTGGAGCACTGCGACGCCATCCAGCGGTTCTTCCGGGTGCACGCCGGTTTCCTGACCGCCGAGGACCCCGAGGCGCTCGCGGGCGCGCTCCAGCACACCGAGCAGGAGCTGCTGCACAGACTCGCGGACCAGGAGCGGGAGGCGGCGGCGCCGGCCGACGATCCGCTGGAGCGGCTGCTGCAGGACCACGGGGTGCGCGGGATCGCCTGGCGGGCCGCGCAGCTGCCCACCGACCAGCACCGCGACAAGGTCGCGGAGTGGCTGGACATGCTCCTGGAGAGCGTCCAGCGGCCCCAGGCCTGACCCGGGGGCGGCACGCGGTCCGAACGGCGGGCCGCCGGCGGTTCCCGGCCCGGCCGTCCCGTGCCGCCGCGGCAGGGATCCCGGTGTCCTCGGGGAACGCACGGCACCGGAGCGTCGGCGGGCGGCGCCGGGAACCCGCCGACGCCCGTGGGGACGGCGGGGCCCGTCAGGCGCGCGGGCCCGCCGGGCGGGCGAACCGGCCCGCGGTGACCCCCGACTGTCAGTGGGGGACGGCAAGCTGGGAGCGAATCGTCACCGACCGCGAGACGGGGAGAACCGAGCGATGCCCACCGCCGTACTGACCGACCACGAGCGCACCGCCGTCCGGGCCTATCTGCGGCTGCTGCACACGGTGCGCGCCGCCCTCGACACCCGGCCGGGTCCGCCGGGGCCTCCCGGACCCACGGTGGTGCCGCCCTCCGTGCTCGCCGAGGCGGAGACCGCCCTGGCCCGGGCGGGCCTGACCGGCAACGAGGAGGTGTTCTTCCGGATGCTGCGCGACTGGCACCCCGAACCGTAGCCGGCCGCGTCCCGCGGCGGCGGTGGTCGCCGCCCCGCTCAGCCGTGCGGGACGGCGACCGCCGTCGCGACCAGGCCCCCGTCGGTGGTCCAGCGGCCGGTGAAGTGGTCGACGACGCGGTCGCCCACGCGCGGGCCGGGGACGAGGAGGGTGGCGCGGAAGCCGCCGCGGGTGTGCTCACCGGGGTCGGCGAAGAGGTCGAGGTCGGCCTCCAGGAAGTCCAGCCACTTCCCGGTGAGCGGGAACCACGCCTTGTAGACGGACTCCTTGGCGCTGAACAGCAGCCGGTCCCAGTGCACGGCGGGCAGTTCCTCGGTCAGCCCGCCGATCCGCGCCGCCTCTCCCGGCAGCGCCACGGAGGACAGGACCCCTTCGGGCAGCGGGGCGTGGGGTTCCGCGTCGATGCCGAGGGACGCCAGGTCGGCGGCGCGCACCAGGGCGGCGGCGCAGTAGCCCTGGCAGTGGGTCATGCTGCCGGCCAGTCCGTCCGGCCAGACGGGGGCGCCCCGCTCACCGGGCAGCACCGGCCGCGCGGGCACGCCCAGCTTCTCCATGGCGCGGCGGGCACAGGAGCGCACGGCGGTGAACTCCCGGCGGCGCTTGGGGACGGCGCGCGTCAGCAGCGCCTCCTCCTCGGGATACAGCGGGGCGTCGACGCCCTCGTCGCCGTGGGCCTCGACGGCGACCACCGTCGGCGGCAGCAGTTCCTCGATCATCGCCCCTCGTCCTCCCGCGGCACGATCCGGCGCAGCCGTCCCGGCGGTTGTTCCCGCTCGCGCCACTCGCGCGGATAGCCCACCGACACCTCCTCGAAGCGGACGCCGTCCCGCCGGGTGGTCCGGGGGATGTGCAGATGGCCGTAGACCATGGTGTGGACGGGGAACCGCCGGTGCCAGTCGTCGGTCAGCACGGTGCCGCACCACATGGCGAACTCGGGGTACCGCAGGATCTCCGTCGGGTGGCGGTGCAGCGGCCAGTGGTTGACCAGGACGAGCGGCAGCCCGTCCGGCACCTCGGCCAGCCGGCGTTCGGTCCCGGCGACCCTGGCCCGGCACCAGGCCTCCCGGCTCGGGTACGGATCGGGGTGCAGCAGCCGCTCGTCGGTGCAGACGACCCCGGTGCCGTGCGCGTACTTCAGCCCCTCCTCCTTGGTGGCGCACCCGGAGGGCAGGAACGAGTAGTCGTACAACAGGAACAGGGGTGCGACGACCACCGGGCCGCCGGGGCCGTCCCAGACGGGGTAGGGGTCCTCGGGTGTGATCACCCCGAGGTCCCGGCACTGCTCGACCAGGTGGTCGTAGCGGGCGACGCCGCGCAGGGTGACCCGGTCGCTCGGATGGGTCCACAGCTCGTGGTTGCCGGGCACCCAGACGACCTTGGCGAACCGGCCGGCCAGGGTCTTCAGGGCCCAGCGGACGTCCTCCACGGTCTCCGCGACGTCACCGGCCACGAGCAGCCAGTCCTCGTCCGACTCGGGCCGCATGCCCTCGACCAGGGCCCGGTTCTCGGCGTACCCGATGTGCAGGTCGCTGATGGCCCACACCTGTCCGCCGCTCTCTGTCCCCGACCTCACCCGTCGCCCCTCCAGCCGTCGCGCACTCCCTCACAAGACCACATCGGTGCCGCCGGAACAAGCGTGTCCCGGCATCCGTGTGCGGTACGGGAACCGTCGCCGAAGTCGTATGATCGCCCCGACACCACCGCCGTGAAACGCCCTTTTCCCAGGGCGGTTTGGTGACCCTCCACACTCCTGCCCGGGCAACGGGCCGCCGCGCCCTGCCCGCGAACCGTGAAAGGCGGCCTGCATGGTCCCTCGCGTACGCGTCTGGCTCAACCGCACGTACGCGGAGAACGTGTTCTTCATGGAGCAGCTGAGGCGAAATCCCGACGGCCGGGCCGTCGAGATCCACGCCACCCACGGCGACCCCGACTCCCCCGTGCCGGCCGCCGCCGACACCGCCGAGCCGGAACCCGAGGGGCTGTCCCCCGCGGCGTACGCCGAGTACGCGCTCGCCCAGTGCGAGCGGCGCGGCATCGACGTGTTCGTCCCCCGGCTGCACCAGGCGGCGATCGTCGCGCGCCGCGCCGAGTTCGAGGCGGCCGGCACCGCGCTGCTGGCGCCGACGCCCGAGGCGGTGGCCGTGTTCCACGACAAGGCGGTCGCCTATGAGGCGGTCCAGGCGATCGGGGTGCCCGTGCCGCCCTGGTGGCGGGTGCGCAGCGCGGACGAACTCCTGGCGGCCGTCGACGAGTTGGAGGCGCTCGGATACCAGGCCTGTTTCAAGCCCGCGTCCGGCGCGGGCGGGGTGGGCTTCCGGGTGATCACCCGCGCACCCTTCTCGCTCACCCAGCTGAGCGGCTTCCCGGGCCCGTACGTGCCACTCGGCCTGGTGCTGGACGCCCTGCGGCGGGCCGAGGAGCCGGTGGACTGGCTGGTGATGCCCCGTCTGGAGCAGCCCGAGGTGTCGGTGGACTGCCTCACCGGGACCGACGACCGGGTCCGGCTGGCGGTGGGGCGCACCAAGAACGGCCGGCGCAGGGGCTTCACGCTGCACGAGCAGTGGCTGGAGCCGGCCCGGCGGATCGCGGAGGGCTTCGGACTGCACCACCTGTCCAACATCCAGTTCCGGATGCTGGGCGAGCGGCCCGTGCTCATGGACGTCAACACCCGGCCGGCGGGCGGGCTGCACCAGCTGTCGCTGTGCGGGGTGAACGCCCCGTGGGCCGCCGTGCGGCTGGCGCTCGGCGAGGACCCCGGCGAGATGACGCCGCCGTTCCTGGGCGGGGACTACACGGTGGTGTCGGGTCCGCGTCCGCTGCTGCCGCCGCGGCAGCGGGCCGACGTGTCCACCGCCGTGCCCTCCCTGGGGGCCGTGCCGGCTCCGGCCGCGCCCGTGGAGCCGCGGACCACGACCGGGGCTCCCGTGTGAGGGACCCCGGGGAATCCCCGCCGGGGGGCACGGAGGACTCGGGCCGGTCGGCCGCCGTCACGGGGGACGACCGGCCGGCCCGAGCCGGGGTGGACGGCTATTCGAGGTAGGCGAGGCCGGGGTGGACGGCGGTGTAGCCGTCGACGAGCCGGCGGGCCACGTTCACGGAGTCGACGAGCGGATGCAGCGCGAACGCCTTGACTGCCGTCGCGCGGGAGCCCGACCGGGCGGCGGCCAGCACCTCGCGCTCGACGGCCTTGACGGCGCACACCAGGCCGGTGGCGTGGTCGGGCAGCGGGTCGACGGAGACGGGGTGCGCGCCACTGGCGTCCACCAGGCAGGGGACCTCGATGACGGCGTCCCCGTCCAGCGGTGACAGGGTGCCGCGGTTGCGGACGTTGAGGATGAGGGTGGCGCGTTCGTCGCGGGCGATGGCCCGCATCAGGGCGAGCGCCACGTCCTCGTAGCCGCCGGAGAGGTCCTCGGCCTCGCGCTCGCCCGCGCCGGCCGTCTCCCGGTTCTCGGCCATGTAGGTGGCCTCGCGTTCGGCGCGGGTGCGGTCCCACAGGTCCAGGGCGGGAACGCCCGGGTCGGCCACCCCTGCGTAGAACCGTGCCTGCTGGTCGCGCAGGAAGGCACCCCGGGTCCGCTCCGCCTCCTGGTAGGCGCGGACGGCCTCACGGTTGAAGTAGTAGTAGTGCAGGTACTCGTTGGGGACCGCGCCCAGGGACCGCAGCCAGTCGGCGCCGAAGAGCCTGCCCTCCTCGAAGGAGCCGAGCAGGGCGGGGTCGGCGAGCAGCCGCGGGAGCTCGTCGCGGCCGGCGACGCGCAGGCCGCGCACCCAGCCGAGGTGGTTGAGGCCGACGTAGTCGATCCACGCCTCCCGCGGCCGCGCGCCGAGCACCCGGGCGATGCGGCGGCCGAGGCCGACCGGTGAGTCGCAGATGCCGATGACGCGGTCGCCGAGGTGGCGGGACATGGCCTCGGTGACCAGGCCGGCGGGGTTGGTGAAGTTGATGACCCAGGCGTCGGGGGCGAGGCGGGCCACCCGCCGGGCGATGTCGACGGCGACGGGGACGGTGCGCAGCCCGTAGGCGATGCCGCCCGCGCCGACCGTCTCCTGGCCGAGCACGCCCTCGGCGAGGGCGACCCGTTCGTCGTGCGCCCTGCCTTCGAGGCCGCCCACGCGGATCGCGGAGAAGACGAACGCCGCGCCGCGCAGCGCCTCGTCCAGGTCGGTGGTGGCGGTCACCTCGGGCGCGTCGGGGACACCGGAGGCCTGCTCGGCCAGCACCCGGACGATGGCACGCAGCCGTCCGGCGTCCACGTCGTGCAGGACGACGCGGGTCACCCGGCCCTCGGCACGGTCCCCGAGCAGTGCCCCGTACACCAGCGGGACCCGGAATCCCCCACCACCCAGAATCGTCAGCTTCACATCCGCACCTTCCCGCCACGACGCACCGGGACGACCCTACTCGCGGCGCGACCGCGCAGCGGGAGGCTCCCCGGCGCCGCACCCCGCCGGCCCGCGGCTCCCCTGCCACCCGTTCGCCCCGATTCGGAACGTGAACTCGCCGCCCCCACAAGGACTTTCTCGGTTACATCTCTTGACGGTGCAGGCGCCGCAGAGCACATTGACGTCACCGTGAGAGCGCTCTCACGCGAAGTTCCCGGCTCTCGAACGCACCTCCCGCCACAGGCATCCGAACCCGAGAGGCATCCCCACATGAGTGACTCCTCCGGCATCCCCCACACGTCCCGCAGACCCCGCCCGCTGCGGCGGGCGCTCCTCGCCGTCGTCGGCACGCTCGCCCTCGCGGCGGGCGCCGCCACCGCGGCCGGTCCGCCCGCGAGCGCGTCCGTGCCGCCTCCGCCGTCGGGCTGGACCCAGGTCTTCGCCGACGACTTCGACGGTCCCGCGGGCAGCGGCGTCAACACCGCCGACTGGCGGTACGCGACCGGCAAGGGCTACCCGGGCGGCCCCGCCAACTGGGGCACCGGCGAGATCGAGACGATGACGTCCAGCACGGACAACGTCTCGCTGGACGGCAGCGGCAATCTCCGCATCACCCCGCGCCGTGACGCCTCCGGCAACTGGACCTCCGGCCGCATCGAGACCAACCGCACCGACTTCCGGCCCCCGGCCGGCGGCAAGCTCCGCGTCGAGGGCCGCATCCAGGTGCCGAACGTCACCGGCGCCGCCGCCAAGGGCTACTGGCCGGCGTTCTGGATGCTGGGCTCCCCCTACCGGGGCGACTACTGGAACTGGCCCGCCGTCGGCGAGCTGGACATCATGGAGAACACCCAGGGCAACAACACCGTGTTCGCCACGATGCACTGCGGCACCTCGCCGGGCGGCCCGTGCAACGAGACCAGCGGCATCGGCGGTTCGACCACCTGCCGGGGCACGACCTGCCAGGCCGGCTTCCACACGTACCGGATGGAGTGGGACCGCTCGACGAGCGTGGAGGAGATCCGCTTCTCCCTCGACGGCACCACCTTCCACACCGTGCGGGAGAACCAGGTGGACGCGACGACCTGGACGAACGCGACGAACCACGGCTACTTCGTCATCCTCAACGTGGCGATGGGAGGCGGCTTCCCCGACGCCTTCGGCGGCGGCCCGGACTCGGGCACGCAGCCCGGCCACCCGATGCTCGTCGACTACGTGCAGGTCCTGACCTCCGGCGGCGGCGACCCGGGGAACCCCGGCGGCCGTGACGCCTACGGCACCATCCAGGCCGAGTCCTACGACGGCCAGAGCGGCGTGATGACGGAGAACACCTCCGACTCCGGCGGCGGCCGGAACGTGGGCGCGCTGGCCAACGGCGACTGGCTGCAGTTCAAGGGCGTCGCCTTCGGCTCGAACCCGGCCCGGCAGTTCTCCGCACGGGTGGCGAGCGGCGCCGCCTCCGGCGTCAGCGGTCTGGTCGAGGTGCGCCTGGACAGCCGGAGCAACGCGCCCGTCGGCAGCTTCGCGGTGGGCAACACGGGCGGCTGGCAGTCCTGGCGGACGGTCCCGGCGAACATCAGCGGCGTGACGGGCACCCACGACGTCTACCTGACCTTCACCAGCGGCCAGCCGTCGGACTTCGTGAACGTCAACTGGTTCACCTTCGGCCACTGATCCCACCCCCGCACCGGCCCTCCCGGCCGGACAGGAGGGCTCCACGCGCGCGTGGGGCCCTCTTTCGCATGCCCCGGCCGGGGACCGCATGGTCATGACGGTTCCGCGGTACCCGGCGCCACGGAAGGAACGACGGGGCGTCGGCACCGAGGACGCCCCGCCGGCCGGAAGTGGACCCGCCGTCAGAAAGATCATACTTTTAAAGGTGAACACAGAAAGGCACCCATCGTGCTTGAACCGAGAACTTCTTGAACCGGGACGGCGTGCCCCCGCGCCCCGTGCGGCGCCGTCGCGGCGACGTGGCCGCCGGGGAATCACCGGCCGCCGCACACGGTTGTCGTGACCGCGAGAAAGAAGATGAGCACGGTGAGTGAAGCGACCATGAGGGCCCTCTCCGGCGAGCGCCGGACGCCCGCCGGGATGAAGGACCCGACGGATGAGGACACCCTGGAGGTGAGGGCGCCGTCCGCACCCCGCCCCGTCCGCACGACGCCGCCGTACGGCGGAGTGGCACGGCGGCCGGAGGACGAGGGTGTCGCGAAGCCCGCGGACGCCCGTCGGGGGCTGCTCGACGCGGTGCCGAAGTCGCTCGACAGCAAGGGAGCTGACGCGGAATGACCGACGAGACGACCGAACCGACGGCGGACGCCCCGAAGGAGCCCGGGGAGACCCTCACGGCTCTCCCCGCGCCCCCGGCCGGCTGGGCCAACCCGCTGCGCGACCCCCGGGACCGGCGTCTGCCCCGGGTGGCGGGCCCCTCCGGGCTGGTCATCTTCGGGGTGACCGGCGACCTGTCCCGCAGGAAGCTGATGCCGGCCGTGTACGACCTGGCCAACCGGGGTCTGCTGCCGCCGGGCTTCTCCCTGCTCGGGTTCGCCCGCCGGGACTGGGAGGACCAGGACTTCGCCCAGGTGGTGCACGACGCGGTCAAGGAGCACGCCCGGACCCCGTTCCGCGAGGAGGTCTGGCAGCAGCTCTCCGAGGGCATGCGGTTCGTGCCGGGCGACTTCGACGACGACCACGCCTTCGACCAGCTGCGCAAGGCCGTCGACGAGCTGGACGCCTCCCGGGGCACCAGCGGCAACTACGCCTTCTACCTCTCCGTGCCGCCGAGGTTCTTCCCGAAGGTCGTCCAGCAGCTGAAGAAGCACGGGCTGGCCGACGCCCCCGAGGGGTCCTGGCGCCGCGCGGTGATCGAGAAGCCGTTCGGGCACGACCTGAGGTCGGCCCAGGAGCTCAACGCGATCGTGCACGAGGTGTTCGAACCGGAGCAGGTCTTCCGGATCGACCACTACCTGGGCAAGGAGACGGTCCAGAACATCCTGGCGCTGCGCTTCGCCAACCAGATGTTCGAACCGGTCTGGAACCGGTCCTTCGTGGACCACGTGCAGATCACCATGGCCGAGGACATCGGCATCGGCGGGCGCGCGGGCTACTACGACGGCATCGGCGCCGCGCGCGACGTCATCCAGAACCACCTCCTGCAGCTGATGGCGCTCACCGCGATGGAGGAACCGGCCTCCTTCGACGCGGCCTCGCTGCTGACCGAGAAGCTGAAGGTGTTCCGGGCCGTGCGGCTCCCGGCCGACCTGGGCCGGCACACGGTGCGCGGGCAGTATGAGGGGGCCTGGCAGGGCGGCGCGAAGGTGCGCGGCTACCTGGAGGAGGAGGGCATCGACCCCTCCTCGAAGACCGACACCTACGCCGCGATCAAGCTCGGGGTGGACAACCGGCGCTGGGCGGGCGTCCCCTTCTACCTGCGCACCGGCAAGCGGCTGGGCCGCCGGGTCACCGAGATCGCGGTGGTCTTCCAGCGCGCCCCGCACTCCCCCTTCGACACGACGGCCACCGAGGAGCTGGGGCAGAACGCGGTCGTCATCCGGGTCCAGCCGGACGAGGGCATGACGGTCCGGTTCGGCTCCAAGGTGCCGGGGACCTCGATGGAGCTGAGGGACGTGACCATGGACTTCGCCTACGGCGAGTCCTTCACCGAGTCCAGTCCGGAGGCGTACGAGCGGCTCATCCTGGACGTCCTGCTGGGGGACGCCAACCTGTTCCCCCGCCACCAGGAGGTGGAGGAGTCCTGGAAGATCCTCGACCCGATCGAGGAGTACTGGGCGGCGCACGGCCGGCCGGCGCGGTACACCTCGGGCAGCTGGGGACCCGCGGAAGCCGACGAGATGCTCGCACGAGACGGACGGAGCTGGCGCAGGCCATGAAGATCGACCTGACCGACACCACGGCAAGCAAGGTCAACAAGGCGCTGGTGCAGGGCCGCCGCGCCATCGGCACACCGGCCGTGGGCATGGTCCTGACGATGGTGATCGTCACGGACGAGGAGAACGCCTACGACGCGATCAGGGCGGCCGAGGAGGCCTCGCACGAGCACCCCTCGCGCACCCTGGTCGTGATCAAGCGGCACACCCGCAATCCGCGCGAGCGCACCCGTTCCCGGCTGGACGCCGAGGTCCGGGTCGGATCGGAGGCGGGCACCGGGGAGACGGTGGTGCTGCGGACGTACGGCGAGGTGTCCGAGCACGCCGACTCGGTGGTGCTGCCGCTGCTGCTGCCGGACGCGCCGGTGGTGGTGTGGTGGCCGGCGGACGCGCCGGAGAACCCGGCGAAGGACCCGCTGGGCGCGCTGGGCCAGCGCAGGATCACCGATCTGTACGCGGCCGAGAACCCGATGGACACGCTCGAGGCCCGCAGGCGCTCCTACACCCCCGGGGACACCGACCTCGCCTGGACCAGGCTGACGCTGTGGCGCTCCATGCTGGCGGCGGCGCTGGACCAGGCGCAGGCGCCGGTGACCTCGGCGACCGTGGAGGCCGAGGCCGACAACCCGGCCGCCGAGCTGCTGGCGCGCTGGCTGGAGGCACGGCTGCGGGTCACCGTCGACCGGGTGGTGACGGCGGGACCCGCCGTCACGGCGGTCCGGCTGGGCACCGCGGACGGGGAGGTCGTCATCGACCGTCCCGAGGGTCCGCTGGCCACGCTGACCCTGCCGGGGCAGCCCGCGCGCCGGCTGGCGCTGAAGGTCCGTGCCACCTCCGAACTCATCGCCGAGGAGCTCAGGCGCCTCGACGCGGACGAGATGTACGCCGTCGCCCTGCGCGGCGAGGCCACCGAGGAGATCCCCGCTCATGTCTGACGTCCCCGAGCCCACCCGGCGCCCCGAGTGGACCGCCCTGGCGAACCACCGCGCGGACGCGCTGCCGCAGCCGGACCTGCGCGAACTGTTCGCCGCCGACCCGTCCCGCGCACAGCGGTACGTCGTGCGCGTGGGGGACCTGCGCATCGACTACTCCAAGCACCTGGTCACCGACGAGACGCTCGCCCTGCTGCGCGAGCTGGCCGTGGCCACCGACGTGTTCGGGCTGCGGGACGCCATG
>NZ_JBEORT010000141.1:0-15085 GCF_040302425.1 Streptomyces sp. NPDC126497 | reverse complement strand
ACCACCCGCACCGGCATGCACCAGCACCGACTCCCCCGCCCGCAGACCCGCCAGATCACGGAAGGCGTACAGGGCCGTCAGGAACACCAGCGGCATCGACGCCGCCTGCTCGTCCGTCCACCCGTCGGGAACGCGGACGAGGTAGCGCTCGTCGATCAGCACGGTGTCGGCCAGTCCGCCGGGCACCATGCCCATCACCCGGTCGCCGGCCCGCAGCCCGGTGACCTCGGGACCGGTCCCGGTGACGACGCCGACGGCCTCCGAGCCGAGGAGTCCGGCCTCACCCGGGTACATGCCCAGCGCGTTCATCACGTCGCGGAAGTTCAGCCCGGCCGCCCGCACCTCGAGACGCACCTCCCGGCCCTCCGGTGCCCGCAGCGCCTCCGGGGAGGGGGCGAGGGTGAGGGCGTCGAGGGTGCCGCGGTCGTCGCTGTCGAGCCGCCAGGGCAGTCCGGCGACCGGGAGCAGGCTCGCGCCGCTGGTCAGCCGGGCCAGCCGGGCGACGCGCACGGTGTCGTCGCGGACCACGAACTGGGTGTCGCCCCCGGCCAGGAGTTCCGGCAGCAGCGGCAGCACGGTCTCGACGCGGCTGTCCGCGTCGAGGTCGAGCAGGGCGAAGCGGCCCGGGTTCTCGGCCTCGGCGCTGCGGACCAAACCCCAGGCGGCGGCAGCGGCGAGGTCGTGCACCCGCTCGCCGGTGTCGGCGGCGACGGCGCCGCGCGTGACGAACACCAGCCGGGACGGTCCGGACGGGTTCAGCTCCAGCCACGCGCGCACCAGGTCGAGGGCGCGGGCGGTGAGGGTGTGGGCGGCGGCGGGCAGTTCGCCGCCGCCGCCCAGCGGTACCAGGACCAGCTCGGGCCGCGGGGAGGCGACCAGGCTGTCGGCGAGGGTGGTGAGGGTGGCACCCGGCAGTCCCGTGCCGGCGCCGAGGACCGCGCAGTGGACGTCCGTGTCGGCGCCGGTGTCGGGGGCGGGGGTCCACTGGAGACGGAGCAGGCCGTCCTGTTCGCTGCTGCGCAGCGCGGGGGCCTGGATGGCGGAGGGGACGCGCAGGATCAGCGACTCGGCGGAGAGCACGGGCGCGCCCTCGACGTCGACCGCGGCGATGGAGACGGAGTCCTCGCCGACCCGGGCGACGCGGACGCGGACCACGGAGGCGCCGCCCGCGTGCAGGGACACCCCGGACCAGGAGAACGGCAGCAGCTTCTTGCCGTCGCCGAGGCCGACGAAGCCGACGGACTGCACGGCCGCGTCGAGCAGGGCCGGGTGCATGCCGTAGTACTCGGCGTCGTCGACCTGGTTCGGCAGGGCGACCTCGACGAACGCCTCGTCGCCGCGCCGCCAGACGGCGCGCAGTCCCTGGAAGACGGGACCGTACTCGGTGCGTTCGTAGAAGCCCTCGAGGTCGGCGGCGACGGCGCCGCGCGGGGGCCAGACGCTCGCGTCGAAGGGGGTGGTGCGCTCGCCGTTGGTGAGGACGCCGTTGGCGTGCTCGGTCCAGCGCTGCTCCGGGTCGTCCATGGTCTGCGAGTAGACGGTGACCTTGCGGGCGCCGGTCTCGTCCGGGGCGCCGACCCACACCTGGACGACGGCGGCGGCGTTCTCGGTGAGGATGAGCGGCTTGGCGAGGGTGAGTTCGTCGATGCGGTCGCAGCCGACCTGGTCGCCGGCGCGGACGGCGAGTTCCAGGAAGCCGGTGGCGGGGAAGGCGACGACGCCGCCCACCGTGTGGTCCATCAGCCAGGGGTGGGTCTGCGCGGAGAGGCGTCCGGTGAACAGGACCCCGTCGAGGCCCGCGAGGGAGACCGCGGCGCCCAGCAGGGGGTGTTCGGCGGAGACCAGGCCGGCGGCCGACACGTCGCCGGCGGCGGCCATCAGGACGGGCCAGTACCGCTCGTGCTGCCACGGGTAGGTGGGCAGGTCGGTGCGGCGCGCGCCGGTCCCGTCGAAGCAGCGGGCCCAGTCGACGTGGACGCCCGCGACGTGCAGCCGGGACAGGGCGGTGAGCAGGGCGCGTTCCTCGGCGCGGTCCTTGCGCAGGGCGGCCGCGGACACGGTGTCGGCGGTGCCGTCGAGCACCCGCGCGGCCATTCCGGTGAGGACGCCGTCGGGGCCCAGTTCCAGGAAGGCGTCGGCGCCGGCGGTGGCCAGGGCGCGCACGCCGTCGGCGAAGCGCACGGCCTGCCGTACGTGGCGCACCCAGTAGTCGGCGGAGCACAGCAGCTCGGGGCCGGCGATCTCGCCGGTCACGTTGGAGACGACCGGGAGGAGCGGTTCGTGGTAGGTGAGTGTCTCCGCGACGGCGCGGAAGGCGTCGAGCATCGGCTCCATCAGCGGCGAGTGGAAGGCGTGACTCACCGCGAGGCGCTGCGTCTTGCGGCCCTGGTCGGCGAACCCGGCCGCGAGGGCCAGGACTTCGGTCTCGTCACCGGCGACGACCACGGCGTCCGGGCCGTTGACCGCGGCCACCGACACACCGGCGGTCAGCTTGCGGGTGATCTCCTCCTCGGTGGCCTGGACGGCCATCATGGCGCCGCCCGTCGGGAGTTCCCGCATCAGCCGGGCGCGGGCGGCGACCAGGGTGCAGGCGTCGTCCAGGGACAGGACGCCCGCCACGTGGGCGGCGGCGATCTCGCCGACCGAGTGGCCCCCGACGAACTCCGGTGTCACGCCCCAGGACTCGACGAGCCGGTACAGGGCGACCTCGACGGCGAACAGGGCGGGCTGGGTGTAGCCGGTGGTGTCGAGGAGTTCCGCCTCGGGGGTGCGGCGCCCGGCGAAGACGACGTCGCGCAGCGGGCGGTCGAGGTCGCGGTCGAGCCGGAGCAGTACGGCGTCGAGGGCTTCGGCGAACACCGGGAAGCGGGCGTACAGTTCGCGGCCCATGCCGGGCCGCTGGGAGCCCTGGCCGGAGAAGAGGACGGCCAGTGACCGTTCCGTGGCCCGGCCGCGGGCCACCTCGGCGGGTACGCCGTCGGCGCCGGTGAGCAGCACGGCCCGGTGCTCGAAGACCGAGCGGCCGGTGGCGAGGGAGTAGCCGGTGTCGAGGGCGGTGGCGTCGGTGGGTGCGGTGATCTGTGCGACCCGGTCCCGCAGGGCGTCCTCGGTCTTGGCGGAGACCGGCCACGGCACGACCGCCGGGGTGAGGGACGGGACGGCGGGCTCTTCGGGCTCCGGGGCCGGCTCGGCCTGTTCCAGCAGGACGTGGGCGTTGGTGCCGCTGATGCCGAAGGAGGACACGCCGGCCCGGCGGGGGCGGCCGGTCTCCGGCCAGGGGGTGCGCTCGGTCAGGAGCCGGACGGCGCCCGCGTTCCAGTCGACGTGCCGGGACGGCCGGTCGGCGTGCAGGGTGGGCGGCAGGACGCCGTGACGCATGGCCATGACCATCTTGATGACGCCGGCGACACCGGCGGCGGCCTGCGCGTGTCCGATGTTCGACTTGATGGAGCCGAGCAGCAGCGGACGCTCCGGGTCACGGCCCTGGCCGTAGGTGGCGAGCAGGGCCTGCGCCTCGATCGGGTCGCCGAGGGGGGTGCCGGTGCCGTGGGCCTCGACGGCGTCGATGTCGGCAGCTGTCAGGCCGGCGGACCGCAGGGCGCGCTGGATGACGCGCTGCTGGGAGGGTCCGTTGGGGGCGGTGAAGCCGTTGGAGGCGCCGTCCTGGTTGACGGCGGAGCCGCGGATCACGGCGAGCACGGGGTGGCCGCCTCGGCGGGCGTCGGAGAGGCGTTCCAGCAGGAGCATGCCGACGCCCTCGGACCAGCCGGTGCCGTCGGCGTCGTCGGAGAAGGCCTTGCAGCGGCCGTCGCCGGCCAGTCCGCCCTGGCGGCTGAACTCCATCAGGGAGCCGGGCGTGGACATGACGTTGACGCCGCCCGCGAGGGCGAGGCCGCACTCCCCGGCGCGCAGGGCGTGGACGGCGGCGTGCAGGGCGACCAGGGAGGAGGAGCAGGCGGTGTCGACGGTGACGGCCGGGCCCTCCAGGCCGAGGGTGTAGGACAGGCGGCCGGAGGTGGCGCTGGCGGCGATGCCGGTGCCGATGTCGCCGGTGGCGTCGGCCAGGGAGCGGACCAGCAGGTAGGCGTAGTCCTGGCCGTTGGTGCCGACGAAGACGCCGGTGGAGGTGGAGCGCAGGCTCTGCGGGTCGATGCCGGCCCGTTCCACGGCCTCCCAGGACGTTTCGAGCAGCAGGCGCTGCTGCGGGTCCATGGAGACGGCCTCGCGGGGTGAGATCCCGAAGAAGGCGGCGTCGAAGTCGGCGACGCCGTCGAGGAAGCCGCCCTGCCGGCTGACGGAGTGGCCGCGGGCGTCCGTACCGGCGTCGCGCAGGGCGTCGAGGTCCCAGCCGCGGTCGGTGGGGAAGCCGGAGATGGCGTCGGTGCCGGACTCGACGAGCCGCCACAGGTCCTCGGGGGAGGTGATGCCTCCGGGGTAGCGGCAGCTCATCGCGACGACGGCGACGGGTTCCGCGGCGGCTGCCGCGAGTTCCCGGTTCTGCCGTCGCAGCCGTTCGGTCTCCTTGAGCGAGGCCCGGAGAGCTTCGACAACTTTTTCGCTGGGCGTGGTCATGGTCGCTCCGTCAGTCCCGCTGTTCGTCGAGGTTGCCGTTGAGTGCCGCCTGCACGAGGTCGTCGACCTCCATGGCGTCGATGGACGCGTCGGACACGTCCTCGGCGCCGGTGTGCTCCGCCTGTGCCCCGGCCGCCGGTTCCTGGGCCCGCCCGGCGAGCCTCAGGAGCGGTTCCAGGACGCCGATCTCGCGCAGCCGGTCGAGGGACACCGAGGCGAGGACGGCGCGCAGCGCGGTCTCGTCGGCGGTCTCGTCGCCCGGCGTGCCGGCGGGCAGCAGCTCGCCGAGGATGTGCTCGGCGAGGGCGGCGGGGGTGGGGTGGTCGAAGACGAGGGTGGCGGACAGGGTGAGTCCGGTGGCGGCGCCGAGCTGGTTGCGCAGCTCGACGGCGCCGAGTGAGTCGAAGCCGAGGTCGCGGAAGGCCCGGTCGGGGCCGACCAGGTCGGTCCCGGTGTGCCCGAGGACGTCGGCGGCGCGTTCCCGCACCAGGGTGAGCACGGTTCCCAGGCGCCGGTTGCCGGGCAGCCGGGCCAGCCGGTCGCGCAGTTCGGACACGGACCGGTCGGCGTCGGGCCCGGTGGCGGTCGCGGTGGCCGTGAGGGCGGCGTGGCCGGGCATCTCCGTCAGCAGGGCGCTGGGCCGCACGGTGGTGAAGGCCCGCACGAACCGCTCGGGGTCGACGTCGGCGACGACCGCGACGGGGTCGCTTCCGGTGACGGTCCGGCGCAGCGCCAGGACCGCGAGGTCCGGGTCGAGCGGCCGGACGCCGGTGCGCCGGGCGAGGGCGGCGGCGCGGTCGTCGCCGGCCATGCCGTCGCCGTCCCAGGCTCCGTAGGCGACGGAGGTGGCGGGCAGGCCGTCGGCGCGGCGGCGTTCGGCGAGGGCGTCGAGGACCGCGTTGGCCGCCGCGTAGTTGCCCTGGCCGGGGTTGCCGACCGTGGCGGACGCGGAGGAGAACAGGGCGAAGACGTCCAGGTCGTGGCCGCGGGTCAGCTCGTCCAGGAGGAGTGCGCCGGTGACCTTGGCGTGGAAGACCGTCTCGAACCGTTCGGGGGTGAGGCCGTCGAGCACGCCGTCGTCGAGGACGCCCGCGGTGTGCACGACGCCGGTGAGGGGCGCGTGGTGGGGGATGTCCGCGAGGACGGCGGCCAGGGCGTCCCGGTCCGCGGTGTCGCAGGCGGTGAGGGTGACCTCGGCGCCGAGTTCGGCGAGCTCGGCGCGGAGCTTGCCGGCGCCGGGCGCGTCGGGGCCGCTGCGGCTGAGGAGCACCAGGTGGCGGGCCCCGGCGCCGGCGAGGCGGCGGGCGACGTGGGCGCCGAGGGCGCCGGTGCCGCCGGTGATCAGGACGGTGCCGGTGGGCTGCCAGTCGCGGGGGGCGCCGGGCCGGACGGCGGCGAGCCGGCGGCCGAAGACCGCGGCCGGCCGGACGGCGAGCTGGTCCTCGCCCGCGGGGTCGGCGAGGACGTCCGCGAGCCGCTGCGCGGAGCGTTCGTCGAGGGTCTCGGGCAGGTCGACGGTGCCGCCCCAGCGGTGCGGGTGTTCCAGCGCGGCGACCCGGCCCAGGCCGTGCACGGCGGCCTGCAGCGGCGCGGGCACGCCCTCGCCGGGCGAGACGGCGACGGCGCCGCGGGTGAGGCACCACAGCGGTGCGTCGACGCGGGCGTCCCCGAGCGCCTGGAGCAGCGCGGTGGTGAGGGTGGTGCCGCGCGGGGTGCCGGGGGCCTGGGGGTCGTACCCCTCGGCGAGGGCGAGCAGCGACACCACTCCGGTGAACGGGTGGCCGTCCTCCCGGAGCCGGCGCAGCCGGGCGGCGAGGTCCGCACGGTCGGCGCGGGCCGCCTCCAGGCGGACGGTCGCGGGGCCGAGGAGGCGCAGCACCCCGGCGGTCCACGGGTCGTCGGCGCCTCCGGCGGGCAGCACGGCCAGCCAGGTGCCGGCCGGGGTGCCGGGGGCGCCGGGCCGGTCCAGGGGACGCCAGGCGATGCGCCGGCGCCAGCCGTCCGCGGTGGCCTGGTCGCCGCGCTTGCGGCGCCAGTCCCGCAGGGCGGGCAGCACCCGGGACAGGGACTCCCCGTCGACGCCCAGGTCACCGGCGAGGGCGTCGAAGTCCTCGCCCTGGACGGCCGCCCAGAACGCGTCATCGCCGTCTCCGGAGCCGGCCGCGGTGCCCGCGGTGGCCGGGGGCTCGTCGGGCCAGAAGCGGCGGCGCCGGAAGGCGTACGTCGGCAGGTCGACGCGGCGGGCGCCGGTGCCGTCGAGCAGCGCGACCCAGTCGAGGGGCTGGCCGGCGGCGTGCAGCCGGGCCACCGCGCCGATCAGGGACCGCTCCTCGTCGCGTCCGGTGCGCAGCGCCGGTACGGCGGCCGGGGCCGGGCGGTTGTCGTCGGCCAGGGCGTCGAAGGTGTCCTGTGCCAGGGAGCAGAGCACGCCGTCGGGCCCGAGCTCCAGGCAGCGGGTGGCGCCGCGGGCGGCGAGGGTGCGCACCCCGTCACCGAACCGGACGGCGCGGCGGACGTGTTCGACCCAGTACCCGGGGTCGCACACCCGCTCCGGTGCGGCCGTCTCCCCGGTGAGGTTCGACACCAGGGGCAGCGTCGGCGCGGTGTACGACACGCTCCGGGTGACCCGTGCGAAGTCCTCGAGCATGGCGTCCATGTGCAGGGAGTGAAACGCATGGCTCACCCGCAAACGCCTAGTCTTCCGGCCGAGTGCGGCGAACTCCTCGGCGAGGGCGGTGACCGCGTCCTCGTCGCCGGAGACCACCACCGCGTCGGGGCCGTTGACGGCGGCCAGTGACATCCGGTCGCCGAGCCGGGCGACGACCTCCTCCTCGCTCGCCCGTACGGCGACCATGGCGCCGCCGGCCGGGAGGGCCTGCATCAGCCGGGCGCGGGCGGCGACGACCGTGCAGGCGTCCTCCAGGGTGAACACCCCGGCGACGTGGGCGGCGGCGATCTCGCCGACGGAGTGCCCGGCCAGCAGGTCCGGGCGGACGCCCCAGGACTCGACCAGCCGGTACAGGGCGACACCGAGGGCGAACAGCGCGGGCTGGGTGTAGCCGGTGGTGTCCAGCAGGGCGGCCTCGGGTGTGCCCTCCGGTGCGAACATCACCTCGCGCAGCGGCCGGTCGAGCTCCGGGTCGAGGTGGGCCGCGACGGCGTCCAGGGCCTCGGTGAACACCGGGTACCGGTCGTACAGTTCACGGCCGGCGCCGGGCCGCTGGGAGCCCTGGCCGGGGAAGAGGAACGCGGTCCGGCCGCCGGGCACGGCCCGGCCGCGCAGGACGTTCGGGGCGGTCCGGTCCCCGGCGAGCGCGGTGAGCGCGTCGAGGAGTTCGGCCCGGTCGGCGGCGACGAGCACGGCGCGGTGCTCGAACGCCGAGCGGGTGGTGCCGAGGGACAGCGCCAGATCGGCGACCGAGGCGGCCGGGTCCGTGCCGTCGGTGAGCCGGGTGAGCAGGCGGTCGGCCTGCTCGGCCAGGGCGTCCCGGGTGACGGCGGACAGGGCCACGGGCAGCGGCCTTGCCGCCGTCGGGGCGTCCCCGGCGGCCGGGGCCGGCCCGGTGGCGTCGGCCGTGGGCTGCTCCAGGACGACGTGGGCGTTGGTGCCGCTGGCGCCGAAGGAGGACACGCCCGCGCGGCGCGGACGCCCGGTCTCGGGCCAGGCGGTCGCCTCGGTCAGCAGCCGTACGGCGTCCGGGTCCCAGGCGACGTGGGAGGACGGCGTGCCGACGTGCAGGGTCTTCGGCAGGGTGCCGTGCCGCATCGCCAGGACCATCTTGATGACGCCGGCGACCCCTGAGGCGGCCTGGGTGTGGCCGATGTTGGACTTCAGCGAGCCGAGCAGCAGGGGCCGTTCGGGATCGCGGCCCCGGCCGTAGGTGGCGTGCAGGGCCTGTGCCTCGATCGGGTCACCGAGGCGGGTGCCGGTGCCGTGCGCCTCGACGGCGTCGACGTCGCGGGCGGTGAGGCCCGCGGCGGCCAGCGCCTTGCGGATGACGCGCTGCTGGGAGGGGCCGTTGGGGGCGGTCAGGCCGTTGGAGGCGCCGTCCTGGTTGACGGCCGAGCCGCGCAGCACGGCGAGGACCCGGTGGCCGCCTCGGCGGGCGTCGGAGAGCCGCTCGAGGACGAGCATGCCCGCGCCCTCGGCCCACGCGGTGCCGTCGGCGTCGTCGGAGAAGGCCTTGCAGCGGCCGTCCGGGGACAGGGCGCCCATCTCGCCGAACTCGACGAAGCCGACCGGCGTCGACATCACGGTGACACCGCCCGCGAGGGCGAGGGAGCACTCGCCGCCCCGCAGGGCCTGCGCCGCGAGGTGCAGGGCGACCAGCGACGACGAGCAGGCCGTGTCGACGCTGACCGAGGGCCCTTCCAGGCCGAGGGTGTAGGACAGCCGTCCGGAGAGCAGGCTCGCCGACTGGGCGGTCTCGACGTGGCCGACCTGACCGAGGGCCGGGCGGTAGTCACCGCTGCCGCCGCCGACGAACACGCCGGTGTCGCCGCCGCGCAGCCCGGCCGGGTCGATGCCGGCCCGTTCCAGGGCCTCCCAGGCGGTCTCCAGCACGATCCGCTGCTGCGGGTCGACGACCATGGCCTCGCGCGGGGAGATGCCGAAGAAGTCGGGGTCGAAGTCGGCGACGTCGTACAGGAATCCGCCGTGGCGGGTGACGCTGCGGCCCCGTCCGTCCCGGTCCCCGTGCAGGAGCCGGTCCAGGTCCCAGCCGCGGTCGGTCGGGAAGGCGCCGATGGCGTCGGTGCCGGCGACGGCCAGCTCCCACAGGTCCTCGGGCGATCGCACTCCGCCCGGGTAGCGGCAGCTCATGCCGACGATGACGATCGGGTCGTCGGCCGCCGCGGCGTCCGTCCCGTGCGCTGCCGGGGTGGCCGGGCCGGTGTCCTCACCGAGGAGCGCGGTCAGCAGGTGCGCGGCGAGCGCGGTGGGCGTCGGGTGGTCGAAGACCAGGGTGGCGGGCAGGGTGAGCCCGGTCGCGGTCGCGAGCCGGTCGCGCAGGTCGACGGCGGTCAGCGAGTCGAACCCGAGGTCCTTGAAGGCCTGTTCGGCGGGTACGGCGTCGGCGCCCGCGTGGCCGAGCACCGAGGCGACCTCGGTGCGGACCAGGTCCAGCGCGTGCGGGAGCCGGTCCCGCTCGTCGAGCCGCCGCAGACGGGTGCGGAGCGTGCCGGTGGTGCCCGCGTCCGCGCGGTCGCCGCCTGCCGCGTCCAGGGCGCGCCGCGCCTCGGGCAGTTCGGTGAAGAGGCGGCCGGGCCGGGTGCGGGTGAAGGCGGGCGCGAAGCGGTCCCACAGCACGTCGGCGACGGTCACCGAGGCCGGTGCCGACGGGTCTGCGGCGGCGTCGCCGACGACCGCGCCGAGCACGGTCAGGGCCCGGTGCGGGTCCATGGCGGGCAGGCCGTTGGCGCGCAGGTGGGCGGCGAGCCCGTCCGGTGCAGCGCCGGCCCAGGCGCCCCAGGAGACGACGACCGCGGTGCCGCCGCCCGCCCGGCGTTCCTGGGTGACGGCGTCCAGGTAGGCGCCCGCTGCCGCGCCGGCTCCCTGCCCGCTGACGCCCCAGGTCCCGGAGATGGAGCCGAACACGACGAAGGCGTCCAGGTTCCGGTCCCCGACGGCCGTGTCCAGCGCGTCGAGGTCCCGGCGCACGGCGGCGAGGAGGGCGTCCGCGCCGGGCGCGCCGGTTTCCTCGGCGGGGGCGGCGTCGTCGCCGGTGTGGATCACGGCGGTGAGCGGACGGCCACCGGGCAGGGCGTCCACCGCTCCGGTGAGGGCGGAGGGGTCCGCCGGGTCGTGCACGACCGCCGTGAACTCGGTTTCCAGATCGGCGAGGTCGGCACGGAGTGCGTCGAGCGCGCGGGCATCGGCTTCGCCGCGGACGGCCAGCAGCACGCCGGTGGCGCCGTTCCCGGCCAGCCAGCGGGCGACGTGGCCGGCGAAGCCCTCGGGGCCGCCGGTGACCAGCACGGTGCCGGTGGGCCGCCACGGGGCGTCCGGACGCCGCGCCGCCGCCCGGACCAGCCGCCGGCCGTAGGCGCCGGAGGCGCGCAGCGCGACCTGGTCCTCGGCGTCCGGCCCGGTCGCGGTCAGGACGGCCCGCAGGCGCTCGGCGGTGCGGGCGTCGGCGACGTGGTCGACGTCGACGAGACCGCCCCAGCGGTCGGGCCGCTCCAGGGCGGTGACCCGGCCCAGGCCCCAGACCGCCGCCTGCGCGGGGTCCGCTCCGGCGTCGGAACGGCCCACGGAGACGGCGCCCCGGGTGACGGCCCACAGGCGGCCGGTGATCCCGGCGCCGTCCAGGGCGTCCAGCAGGACGTCGGGCCAGGCGGCACCGGACGGCAGGGCACCACTGTCCGCCGCCGCGGCGAACAGGGAGACCACACCGGCGTACTCGGTACCGCTCTCGGCGGCCTCCGCCAGGCGCGCGGCGAGCGCGGTGTCGTCCGGGGCGCAGACCACGCGCACCGCGTCCGCTCCGAGGGCGCCGGCGACGGCCTCGGCCCACGGGTCGCCGTCGAGCACGGTGGGGATCAGGACGAGCCAGGGACCGTCGGCGGCCGGGGACGTGACGGCGCCGGCCGTCAGCGGACGCCAGCTCACCCGGTAGCGCCAGCCGTCCACCAGGGACCGTTCGTTGAGTCCGCGGCGCCACGAGGAGAGCGCGGGCAGCACGTCCGACAGGACGGTGTCGTCCAGGTCGAGCGTGGCGGACAGCGCCTCAAGGTCCTCCCGTTCCACGGCGGCCCAGAAGGCGGCGTCCACCGGGTCCTGCCCGGCTTCCGCGCCGGGCGCGGCGGCCGGTTCGGGCCAGTAGTGCTCGTGCTGGAAGGCGTAGGTGGGGAGTTCGGTACGGCGTGCGCCGGTCCCGTGGAACCAGGCGCCCCAGTCGATGTCGACGCCGGTGACGTGGAGCCGGGCCAGCGCGGTGAGCACCGCGCTCTCCTCGGGACGGTCCCCCCGCAGCACCGGCACCGACACGACGTCCTGGCCGCCGTCCAGCACCCGCGCCGCCATCCCGGTCAGGACACCGTCCGGGCCCAGCTCCAGGAACGCGTTCGCACCGGCGGCGGCCAGGGCGCGCACGCCGTCGGCGAACCGCACCGTGTCCCGGACGTGACGCACCCAGTACTCGGCCGAACACAGCAGGTCGGGGCCGGCGATCCCGCCGGTCACGTGGGAGACGACGGGGATGCGCGGCTCGGCGTAGGCCAGCCCCTCCGCGACCCGCCGGAACTCCGCCAGCATCGGCTCCATCAGCGGCGAGTGGAAGGCATGGCTCACCGACAGCCGCCGCGTCCTGCGGCCCCGGTCGGCGAAGTCGGCCGCGAGGGCGAGGACTTCCGTCTCCTCACCTGCCACGACCACGGCGTCCGGACCGTTCACCGCGGCCACCGACACACCGGCGGTCAGCCTGCCGGTGACCTCCTCCTCACTGGCCTGCACGGCCATCATCGCCCCGCCCGCCGGGAGTTCCCGCATCAGCCGGGCACGCGCCGCGACCAACACACAGGCATCGTCCAGCGACAGCACCCCGGCCACGTGCGCGGCCGCGATCTCACCGACCGAATGACCCGCCACGAACTCCGGCCGCACACCCCACGACTCCACGAGCCGGTAGAGCGCCACCTCCACCGCGAACAACGCCGGCTGCGTGTAACCGGTCGTGTCGAGGAGCTCCGCCTCGGGCGTGCCCTCCTCGGCGAACAGCACCTCACGCAACGGGCGGTCCGACTCCGCGTCCAGCCGCGCCAGTACGGCGTCGAGGGCTTCGGCGAACACCGGGAAGCGGGCGTACAGTTCGCGGCCCATGCCGGGCCGCTGGGAGCCCTGGCCGGAGAACAGGACGGCCAGTGACCGTTCCGCGGCCCGGCCGCGGGCCACCTCCACCGGCGCCCCGCCCCCGGCGCCCGCGAGCAGCACCGCCCGGTGCTCGAACGCGGTGCGGCCGACGGCCAGGGTGTAGGCGGTGTCGAGGGCCGGGGTGTCCGGGTGGGCGGCGGTGAACGACACCAGCCGTTCGGTCTGGTCCGTGAGGGCCTCGGTGGTGCGGGCGGACACGATCCAGGGCACTTCGGCGGGCGCCACGGGAGCCGCGTCACCGCGCGGCTCGACCTCCACCGGGGCCTGCTCCAGCAGGACGTGGGCGTTGGTGCCGCTGACACCGAAGGCGGAGACGCCGGCGCGGCGCGGGCGCCCGGTCTCCGGCCAGGCGCGGTGCTCGCGGAGCAGGGAGACCGTGCCGTCGGACCAGTCGACGTGGGTCGACGGGGTGTCGACGTGGAGGGTGCGGGGCAGTTCGCCGTGGCGCAGGGCGAGGACGGTCTTGATGACGCCGGCGGCGCCGGCGGCGGCCTGGGTGTGGCCCAGGTTGGACTTGACCGTGCCGAGGAGCAGCGGGCGCTCCGGGTCGCGCCCGTCGCCGTAGGCGGCGATGAGGGCGTGCGCCTCGATGGGGTCGCCGAGGGTGGTCCCGGTGCCGTGCGCCTCGACCGCGTCCACCTCGGCCGGAGTGAGGCGGGCGTCGGCGAGGGCGGCGCGGATGACGCGCTGCTGGGCGCGGCCGTTGGGCGCGGTCAGGCCGTTGGAGGCGCCGTCCTGGTTGACGGCGGAGCCGCGCAGCACGGCGAGCACGGGGTGCCCGTTGCGGCGGGCGTCGGAGAGGCGCTCCAGGACCAGGACGCCGGCGCCCTCGGACCAGGCGGTGCCGTCGGCGGAGTCGGCGAAGGCCTTGCAGCGGCCGTCGCCGGCGAGGCCGCCCTGGGCGGTGAACTCGACGAAGGCGTCGGGGCTGGACATCACCGAGACGCCGCCGGCCAGCACCAGGGAGCACTCGCCGGAGCGCAGCGCCGTGGCGGCCATGTGCAGGGCGACGAGCGCCGAGGAGCAGGCGGTGTCGACGGTGACGGCCGGGCCCTCCAGGCCGAGGGTGTAGGACAGGCGGCCGGACATGACGCTGGCGGTGGTGCCGGTGGCGGCATGGCCCCGCACGTCGGTGGTGCCGCGGCGCAGCACGGTGGCGTAGTCCTGGCCGTTGGTGCCGACGAAGACGCCGGTGGCACTGCCGCGCAGGCCCGCCGGGTCGATGCCGGCGCGTTCCAGGGCCTCCCAGGAGGTTTCCAGGAGCAGGCGCTGCTGCGGGTCCATGGCGAGGGCCTCGCGCGGGGAGATCCCGAAGAAGGCGGCGTCGAAGAGGCCGGCGCCGTCGAGGAATCCGCCCTCCAGGGTGGCGGAGCCGCCGCGGGCGAGGGTGTCGAGGTCCCAGCCCCGGTCGGCGGGGAAGCCGGTGATGGCGTCGCGGCCGTCGTGCAGCAGGTCCCACAGGTCGTCGGGTGAGGCGACGCCGCCGGGGAAGCGGCAGCCCATGCCGACGACGACCACGGGGTCGTCGTCGCTCGCGCGTCCGGTGGCGTCCGTGACGGCGCGGCCGTCGGCCGGCTCGGGCAGGGTGCCGAGCAGCTCGGTGAGGAGGTGGGCGGCCAGGTCGCGGGTGGTGGGGTGGTCGTAGACGAGGGTCGCGGGCAGCCTCAGACCGGTGGCGGCGTTGAGGGTGTTGCGCAGTTCGACGGTGGTCAGCGAGTCGAAGCCGAGGTCGGTGAAGGCCTGGTCGGGTTCGACGGCGGCCGGGTCGGGGTGGCCGAGGACGCCCGCGACCCGGGCACGCACGAAGTCCAGGACGTACCGCTGCCGGGCGGGTCCGGTGAGCGCGGCGAGTTCCCGGCCGAGCGCCGGACCGGCGGGCGTGGCCGCGGTCGTGGGGCCGGCGGTGGTGGCGCGCAGTGCGGGCAGGTCGCGCAGGAGGGGGCGGTGGGCGGCGAAGACCGCCGCGTACCGCTGCCAGTCGACGTCGGCGACGGTGAGCGCGGTGTCGCCGTGCTCGACGGCGGTGTCGAGGGCGACGAGCGCGTCCGCGGCGTCCATCGGGGTGAATCCGCCGCGTCGGACGCGGTCCTGCACCCCGGTGCCGTCGCCGGCCATGCCGGTGCCGGCCCAGGGGCCCCAGGCGAGGGAGGTGGCGGGCAGGCCGTCGGCGCGGCGGTGTTCGGCGAGGGCGTCCAGGTAGGCGTTGGCGGCCGCGTAGTTGCCCTGTCCCGCGGCGCCGAGGCTGCCGGCGGTGGAGGAGAACAGCACGAAGTCGGTGAGACCGCTGTCGCGGGTCAGTTCGTGCAGGTGGGCGGCGGAGTGGGCCTTGGCCCGCAGGACGGTGTCGAACCGCTGCGGGGTGAGCGTGTCGAGCACGCCGTCGTCGAGCACGCCGGCGGTGTGGACCACCGCGGTGAGGGGGTGTTCGGCGGGTACGGCCGCGAGGACCGCGGCGAGGGCGTCGCGGTCGGCGGTGTCGCAGGCGGTCACGGTCACCTCCGCGCCCCGCTCCCGCAGTTCGGCCGCGAGTTCGCCGGCGCCGGGCGCGTCCGGGCCGCGGCGGCTGACCAGCAGCAGGTGCGGGGTGCCGCGTTCGGCGAGGCGGCGGGCGACGTGGGCGCCGAGGGCGCCGGTGCCGCCGGT
>NZ_JBEORT010000140.1:0-15103 GCF_040302425.1 Streptomyces sp. NPDC126497 | reverse complement strand
CCGCTCGCCGCCTGCGCCGCGCGCTCGGCGCCCGACGCGACCCCTGACGCCGCGTCACCCGCCTTTCCGGCGGCCTTGCCGGCGGCCCGCCCGGCGGGGGCGGTCGCCTTGGACGTGGTCTCCCGGGCCTTGGACGCGGCGGTCCGGGAGGAGGCGGTCTTCTGATTCGCGTTCTTGTCCTGTTCGCTCATGGACACCGCCTTGCCGCCGGCCGCCGCGGCAAACACGCCCCGCCGCGCGGGCGGTTGCCGGGCCGCGGCCGTGTCCGTCCGACCACGCCCCCCGTGGACGCGCCGTGCGGCGACGGCGCTTCGGGCCACCCGCGGCCGATGCGGCGGTCGCGGGTGACCAGGGGCGGGGCACGGCCCGGCGGTGGCCGCCGTCGCAGAAGCTGCCGGGTACGGCGCGGGCGGCGTGACGGCGGCGGTCCGCGCCCGCGTACGGGCGGCGGTCCGGGAGTGGGGGCGGCGCGGACGTCCGGACCGGGGCGGAGGCGCAGGGGCCGCCGAGGGGCGGCGCGAACCCCGCCCGGTCGCCCGCGGGGCTGACTCCGCCCGCAGGGGGTAGCCGGAGGACAGCGAGGACGAACAAGAACCGTGGAAGGGAGCACCCATGCCGAGCATGGTCGAGCGCATCAAGCAGTTCGCCAGGAGTCCGCAGGGGCGGCGTACGGCCGAGCAGGTGCGCCGGGCGGCGGCCGACCCCCGGCGCCGGGCCCAGGCCCAGCGCCTGCTGGGCCGTCTCCGCGGCGGCCACCGTTGACCCTCTCCACCCCTGCTTCCACGCGGCCCGGCGGCCACCCGTCCGGGCCGCGTGGCGACGACCGGGAAGGACTTCCATGAACGAATCGTCGGTCCGGACAGTGGGCTGGGCGCGCTCGCTGCCGATGGACCGCGGGGTGCGGGAGGCCCGTGACTGGGCACGCGAGCACCTCGTCGCGCTGGGCTGGGACAAGACCGCCCCCGAGGCGGCGGACGCCGTGCTGCTGACGGTCTCGGAACTCGTCACCAACGCGCACGTCCACGCCCACAGCACCGCACAACTGATCATGTCGTGGGACAACCGCTGTCTGCACATCTCGGTGCACGACAGGTCCACCACCCTGCCGGCTCCCCGGGAGCCGAGCTCCGAACGCGTCGGCGGACGCGGCATGTTCCTGGTGGACGCCCTGGCCGACACGTGGGAGGCCCGTCCGTGTCCCCACGGCAAGACCGTCACCGCCTGCTTCCGTGCGCCGGAGGGCACCCGGCACTGACCGGTCCCGTGCGCGGCGGGCGGGCGGCCCGGCCTAGGATCGGTCGGTCCGCCCCCCGCAAGGAGCCCCGCCCGGTGACCGCCGTCCTCCCCCAGCCCCGCACCGCCCCCGCCCTGCCGCCCCCGCGGTGCCTGACCCGCGCCGAGGACGGCGAGCGGCTGCACGCGCTGCTGTGGACCGCGGGGCCCGGGCTGCGGATGATCAGCAGCGCGGTGCTGGGCGGAGGCATCGGCGGACGGGCCTGGGTCCTCAACGCCCAGGTCCCCCACGGCTACCGGCGCACCGACCCCGACCGGCACCTGGCGGACCTCGCGGCCGCCGCGGGCGCGCGGGGTCCGGGAGTGGGGCTGATGACGGCGGCGGACGTCTCGGCGTACACGCACGCGGAGGACGCGGGCGCGCAGGCCTACGTCACGGCGGGCGTCGACGTGCGCGGCTGGGCCGCACGGCCCGGGCGCGGCACGGACGGGCCCCAGGATCCGGGCACGATCAACATCGTCGTCGCCGTGCCGGCGCCGCTGAGCGACGCGGCCCTGGTCAACGCGGTGGGCACGGCGACGGAGGCGAAGGTGCAGGCCCTCCTGGAGGCGGGCCTCGACTGCTCGGGCACGCCCACCGACGCGGTGTGCGTCGTCGCCCGCGCACCGGGACCCGGCGGGGAGGAGCACGCCTTCGCCGGACCCCGCTCCCTGTGGGGGGCCCGGCTGGCCCGCGCCGTCCACCGCGCCGTGCGCGAGGCCGTACCGGCGGCCTGAGCGCGGAGAGGAACGGGCGGGGGGACGCATGGGGCCTCCGCCTCGGGGTACGCAGCCGTCCGGCGGGCACGCCGTCACCCGGTCGGGTTGATTTCGCGGACACGGATGGGAGACCGTGGCAACCGAATCCGGTTTTCCCGGCAGAGAGGTGGTGGGGTGCGCCCGACGCGCGCCTGCGCTTGTGACTCCTTCCCCCGGCCCACCCGCCCACCCACCCGGCGCGGACCTCCGCGCCGGTCCGACCTGGAAGGACGCCCCCTGTCCGGTCGTGGTCCTCGACGCGAAGGGCGCGGTCGTGGACCTCAACCCGCCCGCCCGTCTGGTGCTGGCGGACCGTCACGAGGGGGACGGACCCCGCGACGTGGTGCCGGCCTGGCTGGCGGACGCGCACCGGGGCCTCACCGACGAGACGGACCTCACATCGGCGGGCCCGCGGGCCTCCGGGGAGATCGGTGACCGGTTCTTCGAGGCGCATCCCGGCCCGGCCGCGGGCGGGGACGTCGTGTGGTGGCTGCTGGACGGCACCGGCCGCCGGCAGGCGGAAACGTCCCTGCGGAGGGCCCGGGAGCAGGCGGAGGTCCGCGCCATGGTCTCCAGCACCCTGCTGGCGTCGCTGAACGTGCCGCGCTGTGCGGAGGTGGCGGCGCACCTGGCGGCGGAGCACCTCGCCGACGCCGCGCTGCTCGTGCTGCCGCCCGCCGGGCGCCGCCACCCCGTGACCCGTGCCCTGCGCGGCGGGCCCGCGGAGCACGTCTCGCTCCAGTGCGACGCCCGGGACGTCCCGGGGCTGGCCGAGGCCCTCCAGGGATTCCCCCCGGTGCCCGCGCGCTGGATCGACCCCGGCGCCCTTCCCGCGTGGGTGGTCCCGGCCGGCTTCGACGGGCCCGTCGGCTCCGTCATCGTCGCACCGCTGCCCGGCCACGGGGTGTCCGCCGGTGCGCTGATCCTGCTCCGCTCCAGCACCGAGCGGGCCTTCACCCCGGACGAGGAGGCGTTCGCCCGGCTCTTCGCCGCCCGCGCGGGCGCCGCGCTGTCGGCCGCGCGCCTGTACGGCGAGCAGAGCGCGATCACCGCCACGCTCATGCGGGAACTGCTGCCGCCGGCCCTGGAGAGCCTGCACGGGGTGGACTACGCGGGGCGCTACCGCGCCGCCGGCGACCACGACCGGATCGGCGGTGACTTCTACGACGTCCATCCCGGGGCCGACGCCTCGCAGGAGACGTTCGTCGTGCTGGGCGACGTGGCCGGCAAGGGGCTGGACGCGGCGGTCCTGACCGGGAAGATCCGCAACACGCTGCACGCGCTGCTGCCCCTGGCCGCCGACCACCGGCAGGTCCTCACCCTGCTCAACGGGGCCCTGCTCACCTCGCACCACAC
This sequence comes from Streptomyces sp. NPDC126497, assembly GCF_040302425.1. NCBI lineage: Bacteria > Bacillati > Actinomycetota > Actinomycetes > Kitasatosporales > Streptomycetaceae > Streptomyces > Streptomyces sp. NPDC126497. The sequence goes on along the minus strand of NZ_JBEORT010000140.1, from coordinate 11,716 downwards.
CCGGTTCGCCACCCTGGTGCTGGCCTCCGTCCGACGCGAGGACCACCGGGTGCGTCTGCGGCTGACCAGCGCCGGGCACCTGCCCCCGCTCATCGTCCGCGCCGACGGCCGCGTCGAGGAGGTGGCCACCCGCGGCACCCTCGTCGGGGCGCTCCCTTCCGTCACGGTGCGCACGGCCGAGGAGGTGCTCGCGCCCGGGGAGACGTGCCTGCTCTACACCGACGGCATCACCGAGGCCCGCGGCGGACCGCTGGGCGACGAACTGTTCGGGGAAAGCCGTCTGCGGCAGACACTGACGGAGTGCGCCGGCATGCCGGGGGAGGCGGTCGTGGAACGGGTGCAGATGCTGGCCGCCCAGTGGCTGGGCGGCGGCGGCCACGACGACATGGCCACCGTCGCCATCAGCGCACCGCGCACGGCGCCGCCCGCCGGCGCCGGCCGGGACCCGGGGAGGAGCACGTGAGCGGGACCCGGCCGTCGGCCGCCGTGCTGCGCGACGGGCTCTGGCGGGCGGTGCTCGAGGGCAGCGAGTACGACGCCGTCGACGCGGTGCGCGCCGGTCTCGACGCGGGGTGGGAGGAGGAGGCCCTGCTGCTCGACGTCGTCGCGGCGGTGCAGAAGAAGATCGGTGCCGAGTGGGCCGCCGCCCGCATCACCGTCGCCCAGGAGCACGCCGCCACCGCCATCAACGAGCGGGTGATCGGCGCCCTCGTCCACCGTCCGGCGGCCGGCAGGCCGGTCCCCCCGCACCGCGGACGGGTGACGGTCACCTGCGTGGACGGCGAGTGGCACGCCTTCCCGGCCCGGCTCGTCGCCGAGGTCCTGCGGCTGCGCGGCTGGCGGGTGGACTACCTGGGCGCCCAGACGCCCACGCCCCACCTCGTCGCCCACCAGCACCACACCAACTCCGACGCCGTCCTGCTCTCCGGGTCGATTCCCACGCACCTGCCGGCCGCGCACGCGGCCATCACCGCCTGTCAGGCCGTCGGCGTGCCCGTGCTCGCCGGGGGCGGGGCCTTCGGCGAGGACGGCCGGTTCGCACGGGCCCTGGGCGCCGACGGGTGGGCCCCGGACGCCCGCGGCGCGGCCGCCGCGCTGGAGGCCGGTCTGCCGCGCCCCACGGCGGTCCGGCAGGCGGTCGACGACCTGCCGCACCTGGCGGACCAGGAGTACACGATGGTGGTCCGGTCCCGCGGCCGCCTGGTCGGAGAGGTGCTGACGGACCTGGAGAGCCGTTTCCCGGCCATGCGCGGGTACAGCGACGCGCAGCGGGAGCGGACCGCGGAGGACCTGGCCCACATCCTCGACTTCCTGGCCACCGCCCTGTACGTGGACGACGCCGAGGTGTTCACCGGATTCCTGGGGTGGACCTCCGAGGTGCTCACCGCGCGGAACGTTCCGGCGCACTCCCTGGTGACGGGACTGGACATCCTCACGGAGCGGCTGCACGACTTCCCCCGGGGCCTGTGCTTCGTCCGCGAGGGTGCGGCCGGTCTCCGCGGCCGGTCCGCCGGCGCCGTCGTGCGCGGCTCCGCCGTGTGAGCGCGCCGCACCCCCGCCGGTGTCCGCCCGGCCCGGTCGCCGCTTCTCCGTCAGTCCGCCGGCCGCCCCAGTCCGGCCAGTGACCGCAGCAGGGCGCCGCGTCCCCGGTCGGGCACCGTCCACAGGGTCTGCCCGCGCACTCCCCAGCGCTCCAGCAGGGCGTTGGCGGCGAGGAAGCCGGTCGTCGCGGCGCGTTCCATGAGCGCCACCGGAAGGCCGGTGCGCACCAGGTCGCCGGCCACCACCAGCGCGGGGTCGGGGGTGCGCACCGTGGGCCGGTCCGTGTATCCCCCGACGGGGAACAGCGGGCAGTCGGACCGCCACAGGTGGCGGGCGTCGACGATCCCGGCGCCGCCCGTCTCCGGGTAGACGCGGTGCAACTGGTCGATCAGCGTCTTCTGCACGGTCTCGCGGGAGTCCCGGGGGTGCACCGCGTACGCGTGGAGTTCGACCACCGAGCCCCCGGTGCGGGCGGCCCAGCGGGCCGCTTCCTCCTCGTAGCGGTCCAGCACGCTGATGTTGTCGAGGCCGGCGTATCCGCTCGTGCCCAGGAACGCCGGCCGGCCGGGTGCGACGGGCCGGTCCAGCCACAGACGGCTGACCAGGAACGGCGGCGCGTTGCGCAGGCGTGCGACCCGTTCCCGCCACGGGCCGTCGCCCAGCCGGCCGGAGCGGGCGACCAGGGAGCGCAGTCCCGCGGCGTCGAGGGCGAGGACGACGGCCTCGTGACGGCTCTCCCCCGCGGTGGTGGCGACCTCGTAGCCGCCGCCCCCGGCGGGGGTGACGCGTTCGACGGCCGTGGCGGTGCGGATCCGGGCGCCGTGCCGGCGCAGGTAGCCGGCCAGGGGTTCCCACAGGGCGGCGGGGAAGGGCGCGTCGGGCACGTCGAACAGCAGCCCTTCGGCGGAACCCAGGAAGTAGATGTGGAACATCAGGACCATCTCGGCGGCCGACAGCTGCCGGGGGTCGGCGAAGAAGCTGCGGGAGAACACCTCGAAGGCCAGGTGGCGGGCGCTGTCCGGGAAGCCCACGGCGTCGAGGAAGTCGTGGGCGCTGACGCCGTCCAGGCGCTCGTACACCCCGGGCACGCGCACGTCGAACAGCTCGAGGGCCGCGCGCGGCCTCATGCGGCGCAGGTCGCGCGCCCGGAAGGACGGGCTGAGGGCGACGAAGCCGAGCGCGCTCCACGGCGGGGTGCGCGGGACGTGGCGGAAGCCGTCCCGCAGTCCGTCGCCGTGCCGCAGCGGGTAGTCCGGCAGGCCGGTCAGCCGTTCCAGGCCCGGGTCGGTACGGCGCAGCAGACCGCGCAGGTTGTAGTACTGGCGGAAGAAGGCGTGGAAGCCCCGGCTCATGGTCGCCGGGGTGCCGTCCGCCAGGCCGGCCGGCCAGCCGCCGACCCGTCCGCCCAGGAAGGGCTCGCGCTCGTAGAGCGTCACCGCCACGCCGCGCTCGGCCAGCGCGGTCGCGGCGGCCAGGCCGGCGATGCCGCCGCCGACGACGGCGGTCGTCGGGCGGACGCCCTCGATCCGGCGCGCCCCGGGCGGGGCCGCGAGGACGCGGGCGCGGCGGTCCCGGCCGTGCCGGGTGGCGTCCGGGCGGCGCAGGGGGGTCATCGTCCGTCCTCGCTCTCCGTGCGGGGCCGCCGGCCGACGAAGGTGTGGGTGATGCCCGTCTGCCATCCCGGCAGGGGCAGGGCGCGCACCGCTTCGAAGTCGGCCGCGCGCAGCCGGCCGGCGAAACGGTCCGCGGTGTCGAACTCCACGACGCTGCGCCACAGGTGGCGGTAGAGCCCGGCGTCCCCGAGCGCGGCGGCCGCCGGCTGGACGACGCCGCGGCACACCAGGGTCCACACCGCGCGGTCCACGCGCCGTCCGCCGAGCGTGTACTCGTGCACGCCCAGTCTCCCGCCGGGGGCCAGCAGTCCGCGCACGGTGGCGAGCACCGCGTCGGGGTCGGAGACGTTGCGGAAGAGGTAGGCCGCGAACACCGCGTCGAAGGGCCCCTCCACCCCGGCCTCCGCCAGCCCTTCCGCCGGCGCCCGGACGAAGGTCACCCCGTCCGGCCAGCTCTTGGCGGCGGCCCGTTCGAGCATGCCGGCGGAGGCGTCCACGGCCACGATCCGCGCGTCCGGCAGCACCGTGCGGAGCGCGGCGGTCGACGCGCCGGTGCCGCAGCCGAGGTCCAGGACCCGCAGTCCCCCGCCCCGCCGCGGCAGTCCCAGGCGGCGCGCCGAGCGGCGGAGGTGGGCGTGGTAGCCGGGGTTGGCGGCCACCAGGGCGTCGTAGCCGCGGGCGGCGTGGTCGAACGCGGCGGCGAGATCCTCGTCGCGCAGCAGGGTCATGCGGTCTCCTGGGGCATAAGGGCCGGGTGCGGGTGGTGCGGACGGCGTGGGTCAGGGTCCGTCGAACGGGCGGCGGGGCAGGGCGGGCAGTTCCAGCGCCGAGCGGAGCATGGGGCCGATGGGGGCGTGCAGGCCGATGGTGAGATCCTCGTGGAGCCGGGTGCCGCCGTCCAGGAAGCGCAGCAGGCGCCGCATGGGCACGTGGGTGAAGAGGCGGGAGAACAGCGCGGGTCCGTCGGCCCGGCCGCTGTCCAGGGCCCGCAGCAGGACGGCGTCCATGGCCCGGGAGCGGGCCGAGTGGGCGGGGGGCGGCACCGGGGTGCGGCCCTGGCGGAGGGCGGCGGCGACCGCTCCCGTCTGCCGCTGGATCCCGGCGAAGGTGTAGCCGGTGGAGGGCCGGGTGGCGCCGCCCGCAGCGCCGATGCGGAAGACGGAGGCGCCGACCCGGCGGGGGATCACGGCGTCGGTCATCGGGATGACGCCCGTCTCGGTGGCGAGGACCCGCAGTTCCCCCAACCGGAGCACCTCCTCGGTGTACTGCCTCACCGCCGACGTGTAGCCGTCGGCGGTGAGGGGGCGCCGGGAGAACTCGGTGTACTCCACCAGCGCCTCGCGGCGGCCGACGGGCAGGACGTAGCCGAAGGACAGGCCGTCGGCGGGCTGGGGGGTGCGGAAGTCCATCAGGTCGGCGGTCCGCGGGTCGAAGACCGGACGGGCGGTGCGGACGAACCAGCCGTGGAAGTGCTGCAGCAGGGTGGTGCGGGCGGCCGGCAGGCTGCCCGGGGGGCGTGAGTCGAACACCCAGCGGGCCCGCAGGGAGCGGGTACGGCCGTCGGCGTGCCGCAGCAGGACCAGGGCTCCCCCGGGCACGTCCTCCACGGTCTCGGCGGTCGCCTCCAGCCGGCGGACCACCCGGCTGGAGGCCAGGTCGTGGGCGACCAGGTGCTCGAAGTCGTCGGAGCGGATCATCTTGTACCGCAGCGGTGCGATGTCCCCGTCGACCGGGCGGCCGGAGGGGGGACGCACCCGCAGGTGCCGCCAGGCCGCCGTGACGGCGGCGTCGAAGCGGCCCTCGCCCGCCTCCCAGAAGCACCAGGTGCGGCGCGGGGGACGCGTCGGGCCGGGCGGGGCGTCCACCAGGACGACCGACGGGGTCCGGGTCCCCGGCGCGGTCCGCGACAGGCGGTGGGCCAGGGACAGTCCGGCGGCTCCCGCCCCGATGATCGCCACCTCGGTGTCCAGCACGACGGCACGCTCCTCCCGCTCCTCGGCACACCCGCACCTGGCCAGCATTCCTGCCTGTGTGCCCGATCCGATCCGGGTCACTCGGACGTGTGACGGATCACTGCCGATGCGAAGGGGCGCGCGGGGGGAAGACATGCGGCGGCAGTGCGCCGGCCCGTTCCGTCCCGTGCCGCATCCGCGTGCGGTGCGCGAGCGGAAAGGCACGGGTGACGCGATGCTCGGCGTTCAGGACGAGAGGAACCGGGATGGGCCGCACACAGGCGGAGGACCACGGCACGGCGGGGCCACGGCTCGTCGGGCACCGGACGACGGGGCCGGCGCGCACCGGACCCGGTGGTGCGCCGGCCGGCGTGCGGCGCCCGCCGCTGCCCCCGAGGACGCCGGAGGCGTCCGCCGTGGACCGGGACGTGCCCGGCGCGGTCGGCCGCGTGCTCGACCACGTGCTGGCCGACCGGGTGGCCCGCGCGCGGGAGCTGGACCCGCTGTTCGGCGACGACGTGGCCGGGCGCGTCGCGCACTTCACCCGTACGGGCGGCAAGCGCATCCGTTCGCGCTTCCTGTGGTGGGCGCTGCGCGCCTGTGGGGGCGGGGACCCCGCCCCGGTCGCGGCGGCCCTGCGGATCGGCGCGGCGCTCGAACTGCTGCAGACCTGTGCGCTCGTCCACGACGACGTGATGGACGGCTCCGCGCTGCGCCGCGGGCGGCCCACGTTCCACGTCGATGTCGCCGCCCAGTACGCGGACGCGGCGCCCGCCGGGCGTGCCGGGCGCCTCGGCGGCGGGACCGCGATCCTCGCCGGGGACCTGGCGCTCGCCTGGGCCGACGACCTCCTGGCCGAGACGCCCCTCGAACCGGACGGCGAACGGACGGTGCGCCGGATCTGGAGCGACATGCGCACCGAGATGGTGGCCGGCCAGTACCTGGACCTGCACGGTCAGGCGACGGGGGCGCGGTCCCTGCCGCGCGCGCTGCGCGCCGCCCGGATCAAGAGCGCCCTGTACTCGGTCGAACGGCCGATCGCGCTCGGTGCCGCGCTCGCGGGCGCGGACGACGGCACCACGGCGGCCCTGTGCGCGGCCGGGCGCTGTGTGGGCACGGCGTTCCAGCTCCGCGACGACCTCAACGACGTCTTCGGCGACCCGCGGCGCACCGGCAAGCCGGCGGGCGGGGACATCGGCGAGGGGAAGCCGACCTGCCTGGTCGCTGTCGCCCACGCGCGGGCCGGGGCGGCCGGCGACCGCCGGGCGCTGGAGGTGCTGGACCGCTCGCTCGGTCACGGCGCGCTCACCGAGGAGGGTCTGGAGGAGGTGCGGGAGGTGCTGACGGACACCGGGGCGCGGAGCACGGTCGAGACGATGATCGGCCGGTTGGTGGACCGGGGGCTGCGGCACGTCGACGGCGCCCTCCTCGATCCGCACGGCGGTGAGCGGCTGCGGCTGCTGCTGGCCTCCGCGGCGGGTGGGGAGCCCGTACGGGAGGCGCCCCCCTGCGGCACCCGGCCGGGGCCCGCCCGTACCGCCGGTGGCGGGGAGGCCCGCCGGTGATGCGCACCGTGGCGGGCCGTACGGACCATGTCGTGGTCGTGGGGGCCGGACTGGCCGGGCTGTCGGCGGCCCTGCACCTGCTGGGCGCGGGCCGGCGCGTCACCGTCGTCGAGCGGGAGGCGGCGCCGGGCGGACGCGCCGGGCGCCTGGACCTCGACGGCTACCGGATCGACACCGGCCCCACCGTGCTGACCATGCCCGACCTGGCCGACGAGCCGTTCGCCGCCGTCGGCGACAGTCTGCGAAAGCGCGTGGACCTCGTGCCGCTGCACCCCGCGTACCGGGCCCGCTTCGCCGACGGCAGCGGCCTCGACGTGCACACCGGGGCCGACGCGATGGCCGCCGAGGTCGAGCGTTTCGCCGGCCCCCGCGAGGCCGCGGGGTACCTGCGGCTGCGCGACTGGCTGACCCGGCTCCACCGGGCGCAGATGCGCCGCTTCATCGACGCCAACTTCGACTCCCCGCTCGGCCTGCTCAACGCCGACCTCGCCCGGCTGGCGGCGCTCGGCGGCTTCGGACGGCTGGACGCGCGGATCGGGCGTTTCCTGCGGGACGAACGGCTGCGGCGGGTCTTCTCCTTCCAGGCCCTGTACGCGGGCGTCCCGCCGGCCCGGGCGCTGGCCGCGTACGCGGTCATCGCCTACATGGACACCGTGGCCGGCGTGTACTTCCCGCGCGGCGGGATGCACGCGCTGCCGCGGGCCATGGCGGACGCCGCCGCCGACGCGGGCGCCGACCTGCGGTTCGGTCACCGGGTGACCCGGCTGGAACGCTCCGGCGAGCGGGTCACCGCCGTCGTCACCGACCAGGGCCGCATCCCCTGCGACGCACTCGTCCTCACCCCCGACCTGCCCGTGGCCTACGCCCTCCTCGGCCGCCGGCCACGGCGCCCCGTACGGCTGCGGCACTCCCCCTCCGCGGTCGTGCTGCACCTCGGCACCGACCGGACCTGGCCGGACCTGGCGCACCACACCCTCTCCTTCGGCGCCGCCTGGCGCACCACCTTCGACGAACTCACCCGCACCGGCCGGCTGATGAGCGATCCGTCGCTGCTCGTCACCCGGCCCACCGCCACCGACCCGTCCCTCGCCCCGCCGGGGCGCCACCTGCACTACGTCCTCGCCCCGTGTCCCAACACCGACATCGGGCCGGGTCCCGCCGCCTGGACGGACCTGGCCCCGCGCTACCGGGACGAACTGCTGCGGGTGCTGGAACGGCGCGGGCTGGCCGGGCTCGGGGCCGCCGTCGAGGCGGAGTGCGTGGTGACGCCCGCCGACTGGCACGCCCAGGGGCACGCCGCCGGCACGCCGTTCGCCACGGCCCACACCTTCGCCCAGACGGGCCCGTTCCGCCCCCGCAACCTGGTCCGCGGCACCGGGAACGCCGTGCTGGCGGGCTGCGGCACCACCCCCGGCGTCGGCGTGCCGACCGTGCTGCTGTCCGGGAAGCTGGCCGCGGCACGGATCACCGGCGGCCCGCGACGGCCGCGTCTTCCCCGCACCCCCACGCAGGAGGCCCCCGTATGACCGACCGTGAACTCGACGCGGCCGGCGTCACCGATCCGGCGCTGCGCGAGGCCTACCGGCGCTGCCGCGCGCTCAACGCCCGGCACGGCAGGACGTACTTCCTCGCCACCCGGCTGCTGCCCGTCGAGCGGCGGCCCGCCGTGCACGCCCTGTACGGCTTCGCCCGCTGGGCCGACGACATCGTCGACGCGCTCGGCACGGGGGCCGGCACCGAGCGCCGGGACGCCGAACTCTCCGCGCTCCAACGGGAACTGGACAAGGGCCTGCGGGACGGGAACAGCACCGAGCCGGTGGTGCGGGCGCTCGCCGACACGGCGCGCCGGTACGGCATCGACCACGGCCACTTCGCCGACTTCATGACCGCCATGCGTGCCGACCTGGTGGTCACCGACTACGCCGACCAGGCGGCCCTGCGCCGCTACACGCACGGTTCGGCGGCGGTCATCGGACTGCAGATGCTGCCGGTGCTCGGCACGGTCGTCCCGCGCGAGGCGGCCGCGCCGCACGCCGCGGCCCTCGGGGTCGCCTTCCAGCTGACCAACTTCCTGCGGGACGTGGGCGAGGACCTCGACCGGGGGCGGGTCTACCTGCCCGCGGACCTGCTCGCCGCGCACGGCGTCGACCGGGCGCTGCTGTGCTGGAGCCGGGACACCGGCCGCCGCGACCGGCGCATCACCTCGGCGCTGAGGGAGTTCGAGGCGCTGACCCGGGGCGTGTACCGGGAGGCGGCGCCGGGGCTCGGGATGCTGGACCCGGTGTCCCGGCCGTGCATCCGCGCGGCGTTCGTGCTGTACGGCGGGATCCTGGACGCGGTGGCCCGGGACGGCTGGTCGGTGCTGCACCGCCGGGCGGTGGTGCCGCGCCGGCGCCGCGCCGTGGTGGCCGCCGACGGACTCGCCCGGGTGGCCGCCGTCCGGCTGCGCGCCCGCGCGGCCGGACGGGACCCGGACGTCCGTGCGCTCACCCCGTACCCGGCGGTTTCCGAGGGGGTCGCGTGAGCACCGGATCCGCGGGCGGGCGCCGGCGTCTGCCCCTGTCCCTGCGCAGGCGTGCGGTGCCCTGGGAGCGGCAGCGTCCCACCTGGCGGGAGGCGCGGCCCGCCGTCATCGCCGGGGCGCTGAAGCGGGCGCAGGCGCGTCCGTCCGGCAACTGGTACGTGGTGGGCGCCTCCCGCGACGTGCGCGCCGACCGTCCGCTCGCGCGGACCGTGGCGGGTCAGGAGGTGGTGCTCTGGCGGGACGCCGGGGGCCGTCCGGTCGCCGGGCCCGGGATCTGCCCGCACCTGGGCGCGCCGCTGCGGGACAGTCCCGTCCGCTGCGGCACCCTGGTGTGCCACTGGCACGGACTCGCCCTGGACGGCGGTCCCTCCGCGGGCTGGGAGCCGTTCCCGGTGCACGACGACGGCGTCCTGCTGTGGGTGCGGCTGGACGCCGTGGGCGGCGAGCCGCCGCTGGACGCGCCGGTGGTGCCGGTGCGGCCGGCCCGGGCGCTGACGGCCGTGTACACCGGGACGGGCACCTGCGAACCCGAGGACGTCGTGGCCAACCGTCTGGACCCCTGGCACGGGGCCTGGTTCCACCCCTACTCGTTCGTCGACCTCACCGTGACCGGTGCGCCGGACGGCTCGGACGGGAGCGAGGACGCCTTCACCGTGGACGTGTCCTTCAAGGTGGCGGGGCGGCTGGTGGTGCCGGTGCGGGCCGTGTTCACCGCGCCCGAGCCGCGCACGGTCGTCATGCGCATCGCCGAGGGCGAGGGCGCCGGCTCGGTGGTCGAGTCCCACGCCACCCCCCTGGGAACGGACGGCCGGGGGCGGCCCCGTACGGCGGTCGTCGAGGCGGTGGTGGCGGCGTCCGACCGTCCGGGCTTCGCCCTGGCGCGCGGTGCGGCGCCGCTGCTGCGCCCGCTCGTGCGGGCCGCCGCCGGGCGGCTGTGGCGCGACGACCTGGCCTACGCGGAGCGTCGCTGGGCGCTGCGTTCCACGGGGCGTTTCCCGGGCTGACCCGGCCGGCCCGGCCGGGTCACGGGCGCGTTCGGCCCGCGGCCCGGTCGGCCTCTCCTCCGGCGCCGAGGAGCCCGGTGTGCCGCAGGGGGTCCTCGGCCTCCAGCCGGGCCAGTTCGCGGCGGGCCACCCGCAGCACCACGGGGGGCAGCGCGGCGCGCGCCGCCTGCGCCAGGCGCAGCCAGCGGGGCACGTAGACGGCCGTGCTGCGGTGTTCCACCGCGTCCGCGAGCCGGGCGGCGACCTGGTCCGCCGGGTACAGGCGCCGGGCCGGCGGCGGCATGTGGCCCCGCAGTTCCCGCAGCACCGGGTGGCGGTCCGCGTCGCGGATCATGTCGGTGTCGGTCCAGTTCAGGTAACCGATGCCGACGGCGACCCCGTGGTGCGCCACCTCGGCGCGCAGGGAGTGGGCGAAGGCCTCCACGCCCGCCTTGGAGGCGCAGTAGGCGCTCATCATCGGGGCGGCGCCGATCGAGGCCAGCGAGGCGACCTGGAGGTGGTAGCCCTTCGTCGCCAGCAGGTCCGGCAGGAAGGCGCGGGCGGTGGCCGCGCTGCCGGTGAGGTTGACGTCGATCACCCGCCGCCACAGGGCCGGGTCCGAGGTGACGAACGGGCCGCCCTCCGCGACACCGGCGTTGGCCACGACGGCGGAGGGGACGCCGAGGTGCGTCCTGACCGCTGCGGCGGCCCGGTCCAGCGCGGCCTCGTCGGTGACGTCGAGCTCGCCCACCCAGGACCGCGTGGGCAGGCCGTCCGCCACCGCCTCCAGCCCGGACCTCTCGTGACCGAGCAGCGCGACGCGGGCGCCGCGTCCGGCGAGGTCGCGGGCCAGCGCCGCGCCGACCCCGCGTGCGGCGCCCGTGACCACGACGGTGCGGCCGCGCAGTGGGCTCCCGTTCATCCGTCGCCCCCTTCCCCCTCCCCCGGCCCCGGTCCGGTGCCGGGGCGGGCCGTGTGGTCGGGGTGGCCGGCGGTCCGGCGGGCCTCCTTCATCTCGGCCTCGTAGAGGTGGTCCCGGCCGTCGGCCAGTTCCTCGACGGCGGCCTGTTCGATGTCCTTGAACGGCCGGTAGTACGTGGTGTCGTAGGCCTCGACGACCTGGAACGTCCAGTGTCCGGGGATCACGTTGCGGCCCAGCACCTGGGTGCGCACCGTCTCCGCCCAGTCCGGGTGCCCGGCCTTGCGCAGCAGTTCGACCGCCCGGTCCAGTTCGAGGTCTGCGGTGCCGGTGAGCTGGTGGAAGCTGTAGAGGTGGCCCCGGGCCCGCTCGGTCGTCTCCAGTGCCTTCGACAGCGAGCCGAGCGCCTCCACCGTCTCGTCGCTCACGCCCTCGGGGCGCCGGTGGGCGAGGTCGGGGCCGTCGTCGTGTCGGGTCATCGTCCTGCCTTCGTCCGTCGTGGTCGATGTCGCTGGGGTCGCGCCGGTCATCCGCCGCCGGCGGCGGGCCGGCGGCGGCCGGTGCGGTCGCGGCGGGTCAGCAGCCGCTGCGCGGCGGTCAGGCCCGCCGCGAAGGGCC
>NZ_JBEORT010000139.1:0-15301 GCF_040302425.1 Streptomyces sp. NPDC126497 | reverse complement strand
GCGGTCAGCTTCGCCCGGGAGAAGGCGAGGATGAAGTGCCGCCGGTCCCACAGCTGACGGACGTACTCGACGAGGGACGGCCGGGCACCGCTGACGGACAGCCCGTACTTGGCGGCGAGCCGGTCCGCCGTCAGGCCCTCGTCGGGTGACGCGGACGCGCTGGACGCGACCGTGCCGTCGTGCGTTGTCTCACTCACTGGTGGAAAACTTTCGTCCTCGAGGTGCGCGGCCCCCAGCGGGCCTGGCATGAGCCGGGGAGCCCGGGTGCGGCCCCGGTGTTCCCGGATACGAGCTTGTCAGATGACGGGGGGCCGGCCCAGTCGGGTCAGCCGCCACACCGTACGCCACTTCATGGGCCGGCGGGGACCGCAGGGGGTGGCCCAGCCCTCCCGGAACCCGCCGAACCACGCCCTCAGGGCGGGGCTCGAGGGCCGGCGCAGCAGGGTGAGGAGCATCCAGACGCCCAGATAGACCGGGACCAGGAGCGCGGGGAGGTTGCGGCGGGCCAGCCAGACCCGGTTGCGGGCGACCATGCGGTGGTAGACCGCGTGCCGCGAGGGGGCGGTGGTCGGGTGGTACAGCACCATGTCGGACCGGTAGTCGATCATCCAGCCGGCGTCGAGGGCCCGCCAGGCCAGGTCGGTCTCCTCGTGGGCGTAGAAGAACTCGTCCGGCAGTCCGCCGACCTCGGCGAGGACCTTGGTGCGCACGGCGTTGGCGCCGCCGAGGAAGGTGGTGACGCGGGAGGAGCGCATCGGGTCGGAGGCGCGCAGCCGGGGCACGTGGCGGCGCTGGGTGACCCCGGTCTCCGGGTCGGCGATGCGGAAGCTGACGATGCCGAGCGCCGGGTCGGCCGCGAAGGCCTCGCGGCACAGCTCCGCGGTGTCGTTGCGGGCCAGCAGGCCGTCGTCGTCGAGGAACAGCAGGATGTCGACGTCCCGGCCGCCGGGGCCGAAGGCCTCGATGCCGACGTTGCGGCCGCCGGGGATGCCGAGGTTCTCCGGCAGTTCCACGGTGCGGACGCCCTCGGGGACCTCGGGGACGGGCGAGCCGTTGCCGACGACGACGACCTGGACCGGGTCGCCGTCCTGCTCGGCGATCGAGTCCAGCAGGGCCCGCAGCTCGTCGGGGCGGTTGCCCATGGTGATGATCACCGCGCCGACCTTCATGCCGGCGCTCACTTCAGCCTGCTGGAGGCGAGGACGGACACCAGGTGCAGCAGGGTCTGCAGCAGGGCGATGCCGGCGAGGACGGCGGTGCCCAGGCGGGTGAAGAACAGGTCGTCCCGGACCGCGTCCGCGATCGCGAGGACCAGGATCAGCAGGGACGCCTCGATGCCGAGGATGAGGCGGTGGAACTTGAACGCGGCGGCGGCCCGGCGGGCCAGCGCCATGCCGGAGGAGCGCATCTCGGCGGCCGCCTCCTTCACCGGCGGCAGCCCGTTCTGGTGGCGGGCGACGCCGACGAGGTCGGTCTCGGCCTTGATCAGGATCGCGCCGAGGGCGGCGAGGGTGCCGAGGAAGGCCCAGAGCCAGTCGATCCGTCCGGAACCCCACGGGTCGGCGGCGCGCAGGCCGAGGCCGACCAGGACGGCCGCGTCGGTGAGGTAGGCGCCGACCCGGTCGAGGTAGACCCCGCCGAGCGAGTACTGCTTCCTCCAACGCGCTATCTCGCCGTCGACGCAGTCCAGCAGCAGGTACAGCTGGACGGCGAGCACGCCGAGGACCGCCCCCGTGATCCCCGGCACCAGCAGCGCGGGGGCCGCGAGGACACCGAAGACGGTCATCAGATACGTGAGCTGGTTGGGCGTGACCCTGGTGTTCACCAGGTAGCGGTCCACCCGCAGGGACACCTCACGCATGTAGAGGCGTCCCATCCAGTGCTCGCCGCTGCGCCGGTCCTTGACCCCCGGGGGGTGTACGACCGGACGGAGTTCAGCTACCGATGGCCTTGACATAGTCGGCGTAGACGTCCTTGATCTGTTCGGTCTTCAGGTCGAGATGTTCGAGGATGGTGAAGCGTCCGGGGCGGGTCTCCGGGGCGAACTCGACGGCCCGGACGAATTCGTCCGGCGTGAACCCGATCTCCTCCGGCAGCACCGGAAGCCCGTGCCGGCGCAGCACCTCGGCCATATGGGCCGATTCCTCGTGGGCGCCGCGCAGGTACATCGCGAAGGCGGCGCCCAGTCCGCACTGCTCCCCGTGGGCGGCGGCCCGCTTGGGGTAGAGCAGGTCGAAGGCGTGGTTGATCTCGTGGCAGGCGCCGGAGGAGGGGCGGGAGTCGCCCGACACGGACATGGCGATGCCGGTGAGGACCAGTGCCTCGGCCAGCACCTGCAGGAAGCCGTCGTCGCCGGCCCCGCCCGGATGCCGCAGCACCGCCTCGCCGGCCTGCCGGGCCATGGCGGCGGCCAGGCCGTCGATCTTCTCCCCGTTGATCCGGTGGGCCAGCTCCCAGTCGGCGACCGCGGAGATGTTGGAGATGGCGTCGCCGATGCCGGACCGCACGAAACGGATCGGGGCCTCACGGATGACGTTGAGGTCGATGACGACCGCGATCGGGTTCGGCACGCCGTACGAGCCGCGGCCGGCGTCGTTGTCGAGGGTCGCGACCGGCGAGCAGAGGCCGTCGTGCGCGAGGTTGGTGGCGACGGCGACCAGGGGCAGGCCGACGCGCGCCGCGGCGAACTTGGCGCAGTCGATGATCTTCCCGCCGCCGAGGCCCACGACCGCGTCGTAGCGGCCGGCCTTTATGGCGCCCGCCAGCCGGACCGCGTCGTCGATGGTGCCGCCGCCGACCTGGTACCAGTCGGCGCCGGGCAGCGAGGGCGCGATCCGCTCGCGCAGCCGGGCCCCCGAGCCGCCGCTGACGGCGATGGCCAGCCGGCCGGACTGCGAGATGCGCTCGTCGGCGAGGACGCAGCCCAGGTCGTCGAGGGCGCCCGGGCGGATGTCCACGACGACCGGCGAGGGGATCAGCCGGGTCAGTACTGGCACGCGATCTCCCGTGCCCGGGCGAGGTCGTCGTGGTTGTCGATCTCCACCCACTCGACGTCGCCGATCGGCGCGACGTCGATCCGGAAGCCGCGGTTCACCAGTTCCTGGTAGCCGTGCTCGTAGAACTGCTGCGGGTCGGTCTCCCACACGGTCCTCAGCGCGTCGGCGAGCTCGACGGCGGCGTCGCCCTCGATGAGGGTGACGCCGATGTACTCGCCGGTGGCCTCGGCGGGGTCCATCAGCTTGGTGATCCTCGTCATCCCCTTCCCGGGGTCGACGACGACCTTCATCTCCTCGTCGGCGAGCTGCTTGACCGTGTCGAGGGCGAGGACGATCCGCCTGCCCCCGCCGCGGGCGGCGAGCAGCGTCTTCTCGACGGAGACCGGGTGCACGGTGTCGCCGTTGGCGAGGATCACGCCGTCCTTGAGGGCGTCACGGCCGCACCACAGGGAGTAGGCGTTGTTCCACTCCTCGGCCTTGTCGTTGTCGATGAGGGTGAGCTTGAGGCCGTACTTCGCCTCCAGGGCCGCCTTGCGCTCGTACACGGCCTCCTTGCGGTAGCCGACGATCACCGCGACCTCGGTCAGGCCGATCTCGGCGAAGTTGCCGAGGGTGAGGTCCAGGACCGTCGGCTCGCCCTCTATGCCCGCGGGCCCCACCGGCACCAGCGCCTTGGGAAGGCTGTCGGTGTAGGGGCGCAGACGCCGTCCGGCGCCGGCCGCCAGCACGAGGCCGATCATGCGGGTTCTCCTTCATCGTGTACGGCGGGCGCCCCTGCGGACGCCCAGAAGCGGATGCTCTCGACGAGCACCAGCAGGGCCACGGCCACGGCGAGGACCGTGAGCGCGACCGTGAACTGCGAGGCGGTGAGCAGTGCCGCCAGGACGGCGACCGCCAGGGTGCGGCCCTCGTGCCCCCCGATCGCCCGCACCAGCCAGCGCGGGGACGCGCCCGCGTCGCCGCGGATGCGGTAGACCGTGTCGTAGTGATGGTAGGCGACCGCGGCCACCAGCCCGTAGGCCGCGGGAAGGGCTCCGTTCACGTCCGCTTTCGCCGCCAGCGCCAGGACGGTGCCGTACTCGGCGGCGCGGAGGAACGGCGGGACCAGCCAGTCGAGGGCGCCCTTGAGGGGGCGGGCCGCGGCGAGGGCCGAGGTCAGGGCGTAGCCGCAGGCGGCGACGATCGTCCAGGGGCCGCCGAAGCCGGTGAGCAGGGCCGTGGCGACGACGGCGAGGCCGCCGAGCAGGGCGACGGCGGGGGCGGTGAAGCCGGGCAGCCGGCGCGCGGGCTTCTTCAGCGGGCCGGTGAGGGCCTGGGCGAGCGGGCCGGAGTCGGCGAGGTCCGCCAGCGCCTGTGCCGCCCGGTCGGTCCGCCTGGCCTTGCGGGTCAGCGAGCGCAGGACCCGGCCCGCCGTGGTGTACGCCGCGGCGAAGGCGCAGCCGGCGAGCAGGGCGTAGAAGGTGATCCGGGGAGTGGTGACGGCCGTGAGGACGGCGATCATCGCCCAGCGTTCGCCGATCGGCAGGACGATCATGCGGCGCAGCCAGACCGTCCAGCCGACGCTGTCGAGCCTGTCGGAGAGGGCGGCGGTGGGGCTGGTGTTGGCGGCGGCGTCGTGGTTGGCCTCGTTGAAGGAGAAGTCCACGACGTGCCGGCAGGTCTGCAGGACCATCGCGCCGAGGGCGAGGGCCCACACGTCGTCGCCGCCGCGGGCGGCGCCCAGGGCGAGGCCCGCGTAGTAGGCGTACTCCTTGGCGCGGTCGAAGGTGGCGTCGAGCCAGGCGCCGAGGGTGGAGTACTGCAGGGAGTAGCGGGCGAGCTGGCCGTCGGTGCAGTCCAGCACGAAGGAGGCGATGAGCAGCGCGCCGGCGGCGACGAAGCCGCCGCGGGTGCCGGTGGCGGCGCAGGCGGCGGCTATGAGCGCGGTGAGCAGGGAGGCGGTGGTGACCTGGTTGGGGGTCAGTCCGCGGCGGGCGCACCAGCGGGCGATGTAGCGCGAGTACGGGCTGATGAAGTGGGTGGTGAAGAAGCCGTCGCGGGCCTTGACGGCCGACTTCAGGCGTACGGCCTCGTCGTCGACGGCGGCGACGGACTGCCGGGCCTCGTTGCGGGTCTGGGGGTCGCCGGGGACGGTGGCGACGAGGCTGCCGAGCTCGGGGCGGTGCACGTCGGCGCCGAGGGCGGCGGCGACGCGGTCGGCGAGGCTGTCGGCCGGGGCGGTGCCGTCGGCCGGTCCGGCGGGGACCGCGGAGCTCTCGCGGGCCAGCGCGCTGCTCAGGGCCCGGCGGGCGGCCGGCTGGGCGGTGACGGCGCCGGGGATCGCGGAGAGCGGGAAGCGGGGGTCGGTGAGGCCGAGGCGTAGCGCGTGCGTGTGGCCCACGAAGCGGGCGTCCACCACGGCGACCCGCTGCCCGGCGGGCACTCCGTCGAGCAGGGCCCCGGCCTCGGCGGCTCCGGCCGCGATCCGCACGTCGAATCCGAGGGAGCGCAGCTCGCCCTCGAGTGACGAACCGGGGACCGGCTGGCCGGTGAGGATGGCGGTCGACAACCGAATCTCACTCCCTGGGTGCCGACGCGTCGACGCCGGTCATGTACACGATGAGGTGCCCGTACGGGCCCCGGGCGGCATGTCGGCAGAGGTTATCGGATGCCCGCGGCCCCGCGTTCACCGCCCGTTCGACGAGTGGATCGGCATGGTTCGCCCGCGCCGCTGCCGTGATCATCATCGGTGATGCGGGGCCCGGCCCACAAACCGTCGCGCCCCGGCGGGCATTCACCCCGAATCCCCGCAGAGGGGACCGCCGGGTCCGCTCGGCATAGGGTGGGCCACCATGACATGGCTGATCACCGGCGGGGCCGGTTACATCGGGGCACACGTGGCGCGGGCCATGACCGGTGCCGGGGAACGGGTCGTGGCCCTGGACGACCTCTCGGCCGGGGTGCCGGCGCGGCTCTCCGCCGACGTCCCGCTGGTCAGGGGCTCGTCGCTGGACGGCGAGCTCGTGCGGCGGGTGTGCGCGGAGCACGGGGTGACGGGGGTGGTGCACCTCGCCGCACGCAAGCAGGCCGGCGAGTCCGTGACGCAGCCGACCCGGTACTACCGGGAGAACGTGGGCGGCCTCGCGACGCTTCTGGAGGCCGTCGCCGGCGCCGGGATCGAGCGCTTCGTCTTCTCCTCGTCCGCGGCCGTGTACGGCGACCCCGGCGTGGAGCTCATCACGGAGGACGCCCCCTGCGCCCCGGCGAACCCCTACGGCGAGACCAAGCTCGCCGGCGAGTGGCTGGTCCGCGCGGCGGGCCGGGCGCACGGCATCGACACGGTGTGCCTGCGCTACTTCAACGTGGCGGGGGCGGCGGCGCCGGAGCTGGCGGACACCGGTGTCTTCAACATCGTGCCGATGGTCTTCGACCGGCTCACCCGCGACGAGGCCCCGCGCATCTTCGGCGACGACTATCCGACGCCGGACGGCACGTGCGTCCGTGACTACATCCACGTGGCCGATCTGGCGGAGGCGCACCTGGCGGCGGCCCGCAGGCTGTCCGAGGGGGGCGTCACGGGAGACCTGACGGTGAACATCGGCCGCGGCGAGGGCGTCTCGGTGCGCGAGCTGATCACGGTCATCGGCGAGGTCACCGGCGACACCCGGGCCCCGCTGGTCGAGGGCCGCCGCCCCGGTGACGCGCCCCGCGCGGTGGCGTCGGCCGCCCGCGCGGCCGAGCGGCTCGGCTGGACCGCCCGGCGTTCGGTGCCGGAGATGATCGACTCGGCGTGGCGGGGGTGGCTGCTCCACCACGGCCGCTGAGTGGCGCACGACGTCCGCCCCGCTCTGACCTGCACATCATTTGTGCAGGTCAGAGCATATGACAACGGTGTTCAATGCCGCGTTGCGGATACCCCCTCCCCGTAGTTCACTGTGATCCGGACGGGGTCATGGAGAGGGGTCTTTCATGGGGGCTGGGCACGATCACGGGCATGCGCACGGCGCGTCCGCCGGCGGCACCGTGAGCGCGGCGTACCGCGGCAGACTGCGGGCGGCGCTGGCGATCACGCTCGGGGTCATGGTGATCCAGATCGTCGGCGGTCTGCTGGCGGACTCGCTCGCCCTGGTCGCGGACGCGGCCCACATGGCGACGGACGCCGTGGGGCTGGGCATGGCGCTGCTCGCGATCCACTTCGCGAACCGCCCGGCGAGCGAGCACCGCACCTTCGGCTACGCCCGCGCGGAGATCCTGTCGGCGCTGGCCAACTGTCTGCTGCTGCTCGGCGTCGGCGGCTACGTGCTGTACGAGGCGGTCCAGCGGTTCATCACCCCGGCCGGCACCGACGGCGGCCTGGCGATGGTGTTCGGCGTCGTCGGTCTGGTCGCCAACCTGGTGTCACTGGCGCTGCTGATGCGCGGGCAGCAGGAGAGCCTGAACGTGCGTGGCGCCTTCCTGGAGGTGGCGGCGGACGCCCTCGGCTCCGTCACGGTGATCCTCGCCGCGCTGGTCATCCTGGTCACCGGCTGGACGGCCGCCGATCCGGTCGCCTCCCTGGTGATCGCGGTGATGATCGTGCCCCGGACCTGGAAGCTGCTGCGCGAGACCCTGGACGTGCTGCTGGAGGCCGCGCCCAAGGGCGTCGACATGCGGCAGGTACGGGCGCACATCCTGGCCACGGACGGCGTGGAGGACGTGCACGACCTGCACGCCTGGACGATCACCTCGGGGATGCCGGTGCTCTCCGCGCACGTGGTGGTCAGCTCCGACGTCCTGAGCGCCATCGGGCACGAGAAGATGCTGCACGAGCTGCAGAACTGTCTGGGCGCCCACTTCGACGTGGAGCACTGCACCTTCCAGCTGGAGCCCGGCGGGCACGCGGAGCACGAGGCGCGCCTGTGCCACTAGGACGAGGCCGGGCGCGCCGGTGCGCGCCGGTGCGCCGGGGAACGCAGCCCTCCGCCCCCGTGGCGACGGCCCCGGGACATGCGGGCATGTCAAGGAGTGCCGGGAGTGCCGGATTCGTGCGGCAGACTGGGACCCGAAGACCGAGTGAAGGATGGGTATGCCGATCACACCTGCCACCGCGACGAACAGCCCGTCGAGCGGCGCCGCCGAGCCGATCCTGCTGGAACTGGTCGACGAGGACGGCGTGACGACCGGCACCGCGGAGAAGCTGGCCGCCCACCAGCCGCCCGGGCGGCTGCACCGGGCGTTCTCGGTGTTCCTGTTCGACGAGCGCGGGCGGCTGCTGATCCAGCAGCGCGCCCTGGGCAAGTACCACTCCCCCGGTGTGTGGTCCAACACCTGCTGCGGTCACCCCTACCCCGGCGAGGCGCCGTTCGCGGCGGCGGCCCGGCGGACCTTCGAGGAGCTGGGCGTGTCCCCGTCGCTGCTCGCCGAGGCCGGCACGGTCCGCTACAACCACCCGGACCCGGCCTCGGGCCTGGTGGAGCAGGAGTACAACCACCTCTTCGTCGGCATGGTGCAGTCGCCGCCCCGGCCGGATCCCGAGGAGGTGGCGTCCACGGCGTTCGTGACCCCGGCGGAGCTTGCGGAACGGCACGCGCAGGACGCCTACTCGGCTTGGTTCATGACCGTCCTGGACGCGGCCCGTCCGGCGGTCCGGGAGCTGACGGGTCCCTCGGCGGGCTGGTGAGCCGGGAGACCCGTGAGGGTTCGAGCGGCAGGGCGGCCCAGACCACCTTGCCGCCGGTGGCGGTGTGCCCGGCGTCGCACGCCCCGCCCGCCTCACGGGTGATCTCACGCACCAGGAGCAGTCCGCGGCCGCCGGTGCGACCGTGGTCGGCCTCCAGGGCGGTGGGCCGGTAGGGGTGGTTGTCCTCCACGGACACCCGGACCCACTCGGCGCCGACGGCGACCTCGACGGCGAGCGTCGGGGACAGCAGCGCCGCGTGCCGTACGGCGTTGGTGACCAGCTCGGAGACGATCAGCAGCAGTCCCTGCGCGATCTCGTCCGCGACCGGTACGCCCTGGCGCAGCAGCAGGTCCCGCACGGCGTGGCGGGCCTGCGGGACCGAGGCGTCGACGGCCGGGGCGGTGAACCGCCAGACACCTTCGTACGGCGGCGGCTCGCCGCCCTCACGCTCGATTGTCACCACACGTCGAGTGTTGGCACCGAGTGGCTCCGCTCCTCGACCCTGAACAGAAGTCAGCGGATATCGAGCGTTTCCGACCGTTCCTGCACGGTGTGGTCGCCCGCGGGACCGTTCGGTCCGTTCCGCGCCGCGTCGGCGGACTATTCGGGCGGTACGGGTTTGGCGGCCCGGTGATCGCCGTCGTACAGCCCCTCCCCCGGTCCCTCCCCGGGCGTCCGTGCGGTCTCCTCGCCGGTCAGCCGCTCGGAGACCATGCCGACGATCCGGCGTCCGCCGTAGCCGGTGGCGATCAGACCGAGCCCGTCGAAGAGCAGCGAGAGGGAGAAGAACGTGCCGATGACGTACTGGCTGCTGCTGGGCCAGTCGGCCAGCACCAGGACGCCCAGGAGCAGTCCGAAGGCGCCCTGCACCAGCGTCCAGCCGAACTGCGGACCGCGCACCACCAGGCTGCCGACCAGGCGGAACACCCCGCCGGTGAGGAACAGCAGCGCGGCGAACATGGTGAGCGCCTCGGCCGCGGCCTCGGGTGTCTTCAGGACGACCACGCCGGCCGCGATGTTCAGGGCCGCGACGACCACGCCGAGCCAGAAGAAGTTGGTGTGCCGCGCCTGGACGGCGTGCAGCAGTCCGACCAGGCCGCCGATCAGCAGCAGCCAGCCGAACAGCACCATCGTGGTCAGGGTGGCGAGGCCGGTGTAGAGCAGGCCGACCAGTCCCGCGACGACCAGGATCACGCCGAGCACGGCGAGCCAGTTGAAGCCGCGGCTCAGTTTCGCGACCTCGCCCTGGGGTGTGGTGGACCTGGCCATGACTGCCTCCTCACTCCCGTTCCCCCTCTCCCAGTCTCCGCCGTCCGCCCGCTCCCCGCCGGACGGAGGTCCCCGTCGCCCGGGGCGCCGGCCGGGGCGGATAGCATCCGGCGCATGGAGCCCCAGCTGCTGCACGGCGTCGCCGGGCACGTCGCCACGGTCGTCATCCGCAATCCGGCGAAGCGCAACGCCATGACGGCCGCGATGTGGGGTTCCCTGCCCCCCTTGCTGGAAACGCTGGCGGCCGATCCGGACGTACGGGTGCTGGTGCTGACCGGTGAGGGAGGGACGTTCTGCGCCGGGGCGGACATCTCCACCCTCCGGGGATCGCCGCTCGAGGCGCAGCGGCTTGCCGTGGCGGCGGAGGAGGCGCTCGCCGCCTTCCCCAAGCCGACCCTGGCGGCGGTCCGCGGGCACTGCGTGGGCGGCGGGGCCCAGCTGGCGGCCGCCTGCGACCTGCGGTTCGCCGAGGAGGGGGCCAGGTTCGGGGTGACCCCGGCGAAGCTCGGCATCGTCTACCCGGCCTCCGCGACCCGGCGGCTGGTCTCCCTGGTCGGCCCGGCCACCGCCAAGTACCTGCTGTTCTCGGGCGAGTTGATCGAAGCCGGGCGGGCGCTGCGCACCGGTCTGGTGGACGAGCTGCTGCCCGGGGGCGAACTGGACGGGCGCGTCGCGGAGTTCACCCGGATCCTGGCGTCCCGCTCGCAGCTGACGCAGGCGGCGGCGAAGGAGTTCACGAACGGCCGCACCGACCGGGACGCCCACTGGGGCGAGCGGGCCCGGGAGAGCGGCGACGCCGCGGAGGGCGTCGCCGCGTTCCTGGAGCGCCGGCCGCCGCGCTTCACCTGGAGCGTGTCTACGTCAGGGTGAAGCGGCTCCCGGCCCGGAACTTCTCGACGAGGTGCGCGGGCGCCTTGTGCGGGGAGCCGGCGTCGTAGGGCGGCTGCGGGTCGTACTCGGTGAGCAGCTGGACGGCCCGGGCGTGTTCGTCGCCGGCGATCCGGCCGAGCAGGGTGAGCCCCATGTCGATGCCGGAGGAGACGCCGGCCGCGGTGACGTACTTGCCGTCGGTCACCACCCGCTCCCCGGTCGGCTCGACGCCGTACCGCTTCAGGTGGTCGAGCGCGAGCCAGTGGGAGGTGGCCCGGCGCCCCCGGAGGAGCCCGGCCGCGGCCAGCAGCAGGGACCCGGTGCACACGGACGTCGTCCAGGTGCTGGCCGCGTCGGCGGTCCGCAGCCACTCCAGCAGGGCCCGGTTCTCCATCTGGGGGGTCTGTCCGGGGCCGCCGGGGACGACGACGACGTCGGGGGCGGGTACCTCTCCCAGGGTCCTGTCGGCGGTGATCGCGAGCGCGCCGGTGTCGGTGCGCACCGGCCCGGTCCGTTCGGCGACGAACACGGTCTCCGCGTCCGGGAGCCGGCCGAGGGTCTCGTAGGGGCCCACCGCGTCGAGGGCGGTGAAGCGGTCGAAGAGGACGATGGCGATCTGCATCGGTGGCCTTTCAGACGTGGAGGGGGGCGGGGACGGGCCGGAACCGGCGGCGGTACTCCGCCGGGGACGTCCCGAGGGTCCGGACGAAGGCGCGCCGCATCGCCTCGGGGGTGCCGTATCCGCTGGCGCGGGAGACCGCCTCGACGCCGTCGGTGGTGTCCTCCAGCAGCCGCCGGGCGTGTTCGAGGCGTACGCGGTCGACGTAGCGGCCCGG
This sequence comes from Streptomyces sp. NPDC126497, assembly GCF_040302425.1. Classification (NCBI taxonomy): domain Bacteria; kingdom Bacillati; phylum Actinomycetota; class Actinomycetes; order Kitasatosporales; family Streptomycetaceae; genus Streptomyces; species Streptomyces sp. NPDC126497. Next base: position 3,692 of record NZ_JBEORT010000139.1, on the reverse strand, counting down.
CGTCGTGCCGGTCTCGGCGTGGAAGGCGCGGGCGAAGTGACGCGGCGAGAGGGCCGCGCGGGCGGCGAGCGCCTCGACCGAGAGGTCTGCGTCGGGGTGCTCGGTGATCCACTGCTGGACCTCGCGCAACGGCTCGCGCCGCGCGGTCTGGGCGGCGAGCTGGGCGCTGAACTGGGCCTGGTTCCCGGGCCGGCGCAGGAACACCACCAGGTGCCGGGCGACGGTGAGCGCGGCCCGGCGGCCGAGGTCCTCCTCGACCAGGGCGAGCGCGAGGTCGATGCCCGAGGTGACGCCGGCGGAGGTGGCGACGTGGCCGTCCCGGACGTAGATGGGGTCCGGATCGACCTCGACGGCCGGGTGATCGCGGGCCAGCGTGTCGCAGTGGGCCCAGTGCGTGGTGGCGCGACGGCCGTCCAGCAGCCCGGCTCCGGCGAGCAGGACCGCTCCCGTGCAGACGGAGACCAGCCGCTCGGCCCGCGGCCCGTGCCGGCGCAGCCAGTCGGTCAGCCGCGGGTCGGGCCGGCGGGTGCCCTGTCCGCCGGGCACGAGCAGCGTGTGCGGCTCCGGCGCGTCGGCCAGGGCCCCGTCCGGTACGAGGGTCAGCCCGCTGCTGGTGCGGACGGGGGCACCGTCCGGGGAGGCGGTGCGCAGCCGGTAGGTCCCCGGGGTGTACTTCTCCGCGCCCGCGAAGACCTCCAGGGGACCGGTGACGTCAAGGCTCTGCACGCCGTCGAAGAGGACGACGAGAACGGTTCGCTGCGCCATGCCGTCGATTCTCGGCGGCGCCCGGCACGGCCGCAACGACGGGTTCCCCACCTTTCCTGCCACGCCCGGACGGCGTGCATGGGGCGGCGTCGACGAGGTATACGCAGTACTTCCGGGCTTCCGGAATTCCGGTTTTCCGGCCGGGAAGGCCGGCCGACGAAAGGGGAGACACATGTTCCGTGCCGTCGCAGACGTCCTGCGCCAGATCGGAGGCGCCGTCGCCACCGTGGTGACACTGCCGTTCCGGGCGCTCGCCCGGCTCTTCGGCGGGGCCTCGTCCACCGCCCGGGGCCACCGCGCCTGACGCCGCCCGTGCGGTTCCCGGTCGAGTCACCGCCCTGATCCCCGATTGTCGGCGCCACCTGCCACAATTGCCGCGCAACCTCAGTGGAGAAGGCGGTACGGGAACGTGACGACACCCCTCACAGGGTCCATCGAAGGCAGGATCGCCGAGGAGCTCGGCGTACGGGAGCGGCAGGTCAGGGCCGCGGTGGAGCTGCTCGACGGCGGTTCGACCGTGCCCTTCATCGCCCGTTACCGCAAGGAAGCGACCGAGATGCTCGACGACGCGCAGCTGCGCGCGCTCGAGGAGCGGCTGCGCTATCTGCGGGAGCTGGAGGAGCGTCGGACGGCGATCCTGGAGTCGGTGCGCGAGCAGGGCAAGCTGACCGACGAGCTCGAGGCGCGGATCCGGGGCGCGGAGACCAAGGCGCGCCTGGAGGACGTCTACCTGCCGTACAAGCCCAAGCGGCGCACCAAGGCGCAGATCGCCCGCGAGGCGGGGCTCGGGCCGCTGGCGGAGGGGCTGCTCGGCGATCCGGGCGTCGATCCCCTCGCCGCGGCCGCCGCGTTCGTGGACGCCGGCAAGGGCGTCGCCGATCCGCAGGCCGCCCTGGACGGCGCGCGGGCGATCCTCACCGAGCGGTTCTCCGAGGACGCCGACCTGATCGGCGAGCTGCGCGAGCGGATGTGGGTGCGCGGGCGGCTGGTCGCGCGGGTGCGCGAGGGCAAGGAGGAGGCGGGCGCGAAGTTCTCCGACTACTTCGACTTCGCCGAGCCGTTCACCGAACTGCCCTCGCACCGGGTCCTGGCGATGCTGCGCGGCGAGAAGGAGGAGGTCCTCGACCTCGTCCTGGAGCCCGAGGAGCCGGTGGACGGGCCGTCGTCGTACGAGGGGATCATCGCCGGCCGGTTCGGGATCTCCCAGCAGGGGCGGCCGGCCGACAAGTGGCTGGGCGACACGGTCCGCTGGGCCTGGCGCACCCGCATCCTGGTGCACCTCGGCATCGACCTGAGGCTGCGGCTGCGCACGGCGGCCGAGGACGAGGCGGTGCGGGTCTTCGCGGCGAACCTGCGCGACCTGCTGCTCGCCGCCCCCGCCGGTACGCGCGCGACGCTCGGCCTGGACCCCGGCTTCCGCACGGGTGTGAAGGTCGCCGTGGTGGACGCGACCGGCAAGGTCGTCGCCACGGACGTGATCCATCCCCACGTGCCGGCCAACCGGTGGGACGAGGCGATCGCGAAGCTGGCGCGGCTGGCGAAGGAGCACGCGGTCGAGCTGATCGCGATCGGCAACGGCACGGCGTCCCGCGAGACCGACAAGCTCGCCGGTGAACTCATCGCCAGGCATCCCGAGTTGAAGCTGACCAAGGTGATGGTGTCCGAGGCGGGCGCCTCCGTGTACTCGGCCTCCGCCTTCGCCTCCCAGGAGCTGCCCGACATGGACGTGTCGCTGCGCGGCGCGGTGTCGATCGCGCGCCGGCTCCAGGACCCGCTGGCCGAACTGGTGAAGATCGACCCGAAGTCGATCGGCGTCGGCCAGTACCAGCACGACCTGTCCGAGGTGAAGCTGTCGCGGTCACTGGACGCGGTGGTGGAGGACTGCGTGAACGGCGTGGGCGTGGACGTCAACACCGCGTCGGCGCCGCTGCTCGCGCGGGTCTCCGGCATCACCTCCGGGCTCGCCGAGAACATCGTGGCGCACCGGGACTCCCACGGCCCGTTCCGGTCGCGGGGCGAACTGAAGAAGGTGTCACGGCTCGGTCCGAAGGCGTACGAGCAGTGCGCGGGCTTCCTGCGGATCCGCGGCGGCGACGATCCGCTGGACGCGTCCAGCGTGCACCCGGAGGCGTATCCGGTGGTGCGGCGGATGGTGAAGTCCTCCGGGACCGAGGTCGCCGCGCTGGTCGGGAACACGGCGGTGCTGCGGTCGCTGCGGCCGGAGGAGTTCGTGGACGAGAAGTTCGGTCTGCCGACCGTGGGCGACATCCTGAAGGAGCTGGAGAAGCCGGGGCGGGACCCCCGGCCGGCGTTCCGGACGGCCGCCTTCAAGGAGGGGGTGGAGAAGATCTCCGATCTGGCCTCCGGGATGGTGCTCGAAGGTGTGGTGACCAATGTGGCCGCCTTCGGGGCGTTCGTGGACGTCGGCGTGCACCAGGACGGGCTGGTGCACGTGTCGGCCATGTCGAGGACGTTCGTGAAGGATCCCCGGGACGTGGTGAAGCCGGGGGACATCGTCAAGGTGAAGGTGCTGGACGTCGATATTCCACGCAAGCGGATCTCGCTGACGCTGCGGCTGGACGACGAGGCCGCGCCTCAGGGGGAGCAGCGGGGACAGCGCGGGGAGCGGCAGGGGGGCCGGCCGCCGAAGCAGCGACAGCAGGGGCGTTCCTCCGGAGGGAAGGGGCGGTCCGCCGCGCCTGCTCCGGCCAACGGGGCGATGGCCGAGGCGTTGCGGCGGGCCGGGCTGGCGTAGACGCGGCCGCGTCGGGGCGGGCGGGTGCGCGGGGCCGGCGACCGCCGGGTGCCGCCGCGGCCCCCCCCGGCCCCCCCGCCGGCCGGGGGGGGGGGGGGCCGCCCGGGGGTGCGGGACCCCTGCCCGCGGGGCGCACCCGCGGCCGGGGCCCACGGCCGCGGGGCGCCAGGGG
>NZ_JBEORT010000138.1:0-15417 GCF_040302425.1 Streptomyces sp. NPDC126497 | reverse complement strand
GATCTTTTCCGACCCGATTTCCTCGGTGCTTTCCAGGTTCCCGCTTCCGCGTTTCCCTTTCCGGCGGTTCCGACTCTATCAGATCCTTTCGGACCCGATTCCCAGTCAGGGGGGTTCGCCTTCCCGGCCGTTGGGCCGTTCCGACGAGTGAGACTTTAGCGGATTCCCGGCCCCCGAGCTAATCGGGGTCCTGCTCCCTTTCGGGTGCGGATTCCTCATTTCGCGAATACGCACGCCAATGAAGCGCCGACAGACAGGCTGCCGGTATCGATCAGTGGGTGGTACTCGTGGAATGGCTGTCCGGGGACCGACCGGAGTCGGTGCTCACGTCGGACAACTCGGAGAACAGTACGGATCCGGTCGGGGTGTGTCAACCCGCTGCCTCGTCCCACCTCCGGGGCGTACTCTGATCCGCATGACCACGCGCACGTACAGCCAGTTCTGGTGGGCCGCCTGACGGCGGCCGCCCCCTGAGTGCGCACTTGACGGCCGCCGCCTCGGCGGCCGTTTCTGTTTCTCCCTCCAGGACTCCGAGGGGCGGCCGGCCGGGGACGGCGGCCTCGGACCGGAGACGGAGAAGAGAAGAGATGACACGGGTCTTCAGTGGGATCAAGCCGACCGGGCACCTGACGCTGGGGAACTACCTGGGGGCCATGCGGCGGTGGGCAGCGGTCGACCAGCACCGGGCGGACGCGCTGTTCTGCGTCGTCGATCTGCACGCGCTGACCGTGCACCACGACCCCGCGCGGGTGCGCAGGCTGAGCCGGCAGGCGGCGACGTTGCTGCTGGCGTCCGGGCTGGACCCCGCGCTGTGCACGGTGTTCGTGCAGAGCCACGTGGACGAGCACGCGCGGCTGTCGTACCTGCTGGAGTGCGTGGCCACGGACGGCGAGATGCGGCGGATGATCCAGTACAAGGAGAAGGCCGCGCGGGAGCAGCGGCGGGGCGGGAGCGTGCGGCTGTCGCTGCTGACGTATCCGGTGCTGATGGCGGCCGACATCCTGGCGTACGGGACGGACGAGGTGCCGGTCGGGCACGACCAGACGCAGCACGTGGAGCTGGCGCGGGATCTCGCGGTGCGGTTCAACCAGCGGTACGGGCACACGTTCGTGGTGCCGCGGGCGACGAACCCGCCGGTGGCGGCGCGGGTGATGAATCTGCAGGAGCCGATGTCGAAGATGGGCAAGAGCGACGACACCGGGCCGGGGATCGTCTACCTGCTGGACGAGCCGGACGTGGTGCGGAAGAAGGTCATGCGGGCGGTGACCGACAGCGGGCGGGAGGTCGTCTACGACCGGGAGTCCCGGCCGGGCCTCGCGAATCTGCTGGAGATCCTCGCCGCGTGCTCGGGCGGGGACCCGGACGTGCTGGCCGGTGCGTACGAGTCGTACGGGGATCTGAAGAGGGACACCGCGGAGGCGGTGGTCGAGGTGCTGAGGCCGGTGCAGGAGAGGCACAGGGAGTTGTGCGCGGATCCCGGCCATGTGGAGGGGGTGCTGCGGGAGGGTGCGGAGCGGGCGCGGGGCATGGCCCGGCCGACCGTGGACGCCGCTTATCGGGCGATCGGGCTGTTGCCGGCGGGTTCCGATGCCGGGGCGCCCGTGGTGAACGCGGCCCGGTAGGCGCGGGGGCTGGTGGCGAGGCGCGATGCGAAGTGCTGGCGCATGGTGACCTCGCTGCCGAAGCCCGCGCGGCGGGCGACCTCGGGCATGGGGAGGTCGGTGCGCTCGAGGAGGCGCTGGGCCGCGGCGACGCGCTGGTCGAGGAGCCAGCGCAGCGGGGTGGTGCCGGTGGCGGCGGCGAAGTGGCGGGCGAAGGTGCGCGGGGACATGCCGGCGTGGGCGGCCAGGTCGGCGACCGTGAGCGGCTGGTGGAGGTGGCGCAGGGCGTGCTCGCGTACGGCGGCGAGGGCGTCGGCGTCGCGGTCGGCGCGGGGGGTGGGGTGCTCGATGAACTGTGCCTGGGTGCCGGTGCGGAAGGGGGCCGTGACCATGGAGCGGGCGATGGTGGCGGCGGCCTCGGCTCCGTGGGCGAGGCGGATCAGGTGGAGGCAGAGGTCGATGCCGGCGGCGGTGCCGGCCGCGGTCCAGATGTTGTCGTCCTCGATGAACAGGGCGTCGGGGACGACGGTGACGTGGGGGTGGTGGGCGCGGAAGAGGTCGATCAGGTTCCAGTGGGTGATGGCGCGGCGGCCGTCGAGGAGTCCGGCCTGGGCGAGGGTGAAGGCGCCGCCGCAGAGGGCGGCGATGGTGGTGCCGCGGGCGTGGGCGTGGCGGAGGGCGCCGAGGACCGGGGGTGGTGCGGGGGTGAGGTGGTCGTCGAGGCCGGGGACGACGACCAGGTCGGCGTCGGTCAGCCAGGTGAGGGGGCGGTCGGGGAGGAGGGTGAGGCCGCCGCGCATGGGGACGGGGGTGGTGTCGGCGGCGGCGCGGTGCAGGTCGAAGGCGGGGGCGCCGCGGTCGGTGCGGTCGGGGCCCCAGACCTCGGTGATGACGGAGACGTCGAAGGCGCGGATGCCGGGGAAGGCGACCAGGGCCACGCGGTAGGGGGCTGCCATGCGTGGCAGTAAACCATCGACCGCTGGCTTTCGGACCTCTGGGAGCCGGCACTGCCGGGCGGCACGATCATGGGCATGGACATCGCGCAGAACGCAGCACTGGTGGTCGTGGACGTACAGAAGGGCTTCGAGGAGGTCGACTTCTGGGGAACGCGGAACAACCCGGCCGCGGACGACAACATCGCCGCCCTCATCGACGCGTGGCAGTCGACCGGACGGCCGGTCGTCTTCGTGCGGCACGACTCGGTCAAGCCCGGGTCGCCGCTGCGTGCCGGGTACGAGGGCAACGGGTTCAAGGAGTACGTGGAGCGGCGACGCGGGAAGGGGGGCGGGGCCGAGCTGCTGGTCACCAAGAGGGTGAACTCGGCGTTCCTCGGGACTCCGGACCTGGACGCCTGGCTCCGGGAGGCGGGGATCCCGCAGATCGTGCTGGCCGGGATCCAGACGAACATGTGCGTCGAGACGACGGCGCGGACGGGCGGGAACCTCGGGTACGAGGTCGTGGTCGCGTTCGACGCGACGTACACCTTCGACCTGGAGGGGCCCTTCGGCTGGCGGCGGAGCGCGGACGAGCTGGCGCGGGCGTCGGCGGTGTCGCTGCACGGGGGCGGGTTCGCGACGGTGGTGACGACTCAGGACGTCCTGACCGCGGCGGAGTGAGCCCCCGTGCGGGGGCTCGGGCCGGTCGTCAGTCCTTGGTGCCGCTGGCGAGTTCGCGGCTGCGGTCGCGGGCGGCTTCGAGGGCGGCGATGAGGGCGGCCCGCACGCCGTGGTTCTCGAGTTCGCGGATGGCGTTGATGGTGGTGCCGGCGGGGGAGGTCACGTTCTCGCGGAGCTTCACCGGGTGTTCGCCGCTGTCGCGGAGCATCGTCGCGGCGCCGATCGCGGACTGGACGATCAGGTCGTGGGCCTTGTCGCGGGGCAGGCCGAGCAGGATGCCGGCGTCGGTCATGGCTTCGACCAGGTAGAAGAAGTACGCCGGGCCGGAGCCGGAGAGGGCGGTGCAGGCGTCCTGCTGGGACTCGGGGACGCGGAGGGTCTTGCCGACGGCGCCGAAGATCTCCTCGGCGTGGGCGAGGTGGTCGGCGGTGGCGTGGCTTCCGGCGGAGATGACCGACATGGCCTCGTCGACGAGGGCGGGGGTGTTGGTCATGACGCGGACGACCGGGGTGCCGGTGGCGAGGCGGTCCTCGAAGAAGGCGGTGGGGATGCCGGCGGCGCCGCTGATGATCAGGCGGTCGGCGGGGACGTGGGGGGCGAGTTCGTCGAGGAGGGCGCCCATGTCCTGCGGTTTGACCGTGAGGATCAGGGTGTCGGCGGTCTTGGCGGCTTCCTGGTTGGAGACCGGGGTGACTCCGTGGCGGGCGTGGAGCTCTTCGGCCCGTTCCCGGCGGCGGGCGGTGACGAGGAGGTCGGTGGGGGCCCAGCCGGCGCGGATCATTCCGCTGAGCAGGGCTTCGCCGATTTTTCCGGTGCCGAGGACCGCGACTTTCTGGCTCATGACTGTTGGTGCCCTCCGGGGGTGGGTCGTCCTTCGTCATCCTTGCATCCCGGTGGCGGACGGGGGTGGGGCGTCCAGTGGGCGGGACGTCGGCGGGGGGGTGCCGTCCGGGGTTTTTCGCCGGCTTTCCGTCCCCGCCGCCCCTTTTCCTCCCCCACTCCCCACTTCGCTCGAGCGGGAGGTGCCCCCATCGTCCCCGGGGCTGTGCCCCCGGCCCCCCGTCGGCCCTGAACGGGCCTCGTCCTCAAGCGCCGGACGGACTGGTTCATGCCGTTCGGCGTTTCAGGGTCGCCGCGCCCAGGCCCAGGACCAGGAGGGCGCAGCCCGCGACGACGGCCGTGTCGCGGACGAAGGCCGTCGTCGTCTCGGGGTGCTTCAGGACCTCGTTCATGCCGTCGACGGCGTAGGACATGGGGAGGACGTCGGAGACGGCCTCCAGGGCCGGGTGCATGTTCTCGCGTGCGGTGAAGAGACCGCAGAGGAGGAGCTGGGGGAAGATCACCGCCGGCATGAACTGGACCGCCTGGAACTCTGAGGCCGCGAAGGCCGAGACGAAGAGGCCGAGGGCCGTGCCGAGGAGCGCGTCGAGCAGGGCGATCAGCAGGAGCAGCCAGGGGCTGCCGGTGACGTCGAGGTCCAGGAACCAGACGGCGAGGCCGGTGGCGAGGGCGGACTGGACGATCGCGAGGGCGCCGAAGGCGAGGGCGTACCCGGCGATGAGGTCGCCCTTGCCCAGCGGCATGGCGAGGAGGCGTTCGAGGGTGCCGGAGGTGCGTTCGCGCAGCGTGGCGATCGAGGTGACCAGGAACATCGTGATCAGCGGGAAGATCCCGAGGAGCGACGCGCCGATGGTGTCGAAGGTGCGGGCGCTGCCGTCGAAGACGTAGCGGAGCAGGAACAGCATCACGCAGGGGACGAGGAGCATCAGCGCGATGGTGCGCGGGTCGTGGCGGAGCTGGCGCAGGACCCGGGCGGCGGTGGCGGTGGTGCGGGAGGCGTCAAGGGCGCGTGTCGGGGCGGGGGTGGTCGTGCTCATCGGGTGGTCTCCTTCGTGTGGCCCGCCGCGGCGGCCTCGTCGACCAGGTGGAGGAAGGCCGCCTCGACGGTGTCGGAGCCGGTGCGGGTGCGCAGGGCGTCGGGGGTGTCCTCGGCGAGGATCTCGCCGGCCCGCATGAGGAGGAGGCGGTGGCAGCGCTCGGCCTCGTCCATGACGTGGGAGGAGATCAGCAGGGTGGTGCCGCGTTCGGTGGCGAGGGTGTGGAAGAGGTCCCACAGGTCGCGGCGCAGGACGGGGTCGAGGCCGACGGTGGGTTCGTCGAGGACCAGGAGCTCGGGGGTGCCGAGCAGGGCCACGGCGAGGGAGACGCGGCTGCGCTGGCCGCCGGAGAGGTTGCCGGCGAGGGCGTCGGCGTGGGTGGTGAGGTCGACGTCGGCGATCGCGCGGGTGACGTGGTCGTGGCGGCGGTCGGCGGCCGCCCGGCCGGGGTCGAGGATCGCGGCGAAGTAGTCGAGGTTCTGGCGGACGGTCAGGTCGTCGTAGACGGAGGGGGCCTGGGTGACGTAGCCGATGCGGGTGCGCAGGGCCGGGTGGCCGGCGGGGCTGCCGAGGACGTCCAGGGTGCCGGTGACCTTGGCCTGGGTGCCGACGACGGCCCGCATCAGGGTCGACTTGCCGCAGCCGGAGGGGCCGAGGAGGCCGGTGATCCGGCCGCGCGGGACGGTGAAGCCGAGGCCGCGCAGGACGGTGCGGGAGCCCCGGACGGCGGTGAGGTCCTGGGCGTGGACGGCCGGTTCCTCCGTGGGCCGGGAGGAGTAATTCATCATGTGATGAATACTCCTCCCGGGCCGCGCGCGACGTCAAGCCGCCGGGCTCGGGGGTGTCGTGGCGAGGAGGAGGACGACGTCGTAGGTCTCCTCGACGGTGCCGTCCGGGAAGACCGCGGCGAGGTGCCCGCGCTGCTCGGCGAGGAAGGCGGCGGTGCGTTCCTCGTCACCCGCGAGGAGAGCCGAGTGGCTGGCGAGGCCGGCCAGGTGGGTGTCGACGGGGACGCGGAGGCTCCAGCGGATCTCCCGGCGGGTGAAGTGCCTGGGACCGGCGGGGTCGGCGGTGCGGGCGTCGGTGTCGCGCCGCTCGGCGGCGGGGTTCACGCCGAAGTGGCGCGCGGTGCGCTCGGCCTCCTCCGCGATCCAGGGCACGTCGAGCGCGTCGGTGTTCCACCACAGGGCGAGCGCGCCGCGTCGACGGAGTGGGCTCGGGTGAGGTGGTCGGGCCCGGGTGTCGTCATACGGCCATGGTGGCCGGGGTCGTCCGGTGGGTCAGGAGCGGCGGCGCTTCCTCGAGGGGTCGCCCGAGCGGCGGGTGGTGCGCTTCTCGTACTCCGCGCGGGCCTTGTCGTACTCCGCGCGGTGGAGCTTCTCCCCCGGGGCCTCGGTGAGGGTGCGGAGGAAGTAGGCGAGGAGGGAGCCGACGAAGCCGATGGCCAGCAGGCCGCGCAGGGACGCCTGGCGCTCGGGGTCGGGGCGGGCGGTGAAGCCCGACCAGGTGTGACGGAAGGCGAGCGCACTGCAGACCGCGGACATCACGACCACGAGCAGCGGGACGAAGCCGTCGACGTCGGCGATCCGGAGTCCGTCGTAGGCGATGCGCAGCACGAAGCAGGCGGCGGCCGCCGCGGCGAGGGAGCCGACGGCCAGGCCGGCCCGGCGGGCGGCGTAGCCGCTGTCGTGGTTCACCCAGCTCGTGCCGTAGAACCGGAGGGGTTCGGGGCGGGGGCCGGGCGCGGAGCCCGCGGAGGTGTCCGGAATGCCGTTCTCTGCGCTCACGCGTCGATTATGGCTCCGGGGCCGCCGCGGGCTCCGGGCGGGATCAGCGGCGCGGGGCCGCGTGTCCGCCGCCGGTGCACACGTACGCGTCGGGGACGCACGGACCGTCGCCGGTGCCGTGCGGGCCCGGGACCCGGGTGCCCGTCGCCCGGCGGCCGGTCGTGGCCCCGGCGCCCTGGTCCCCCTGCCCCGGGGTGGTCATGAGCAGCGCGGCCGGACGTAGCCGTCGCTGCCGGTGCGCACGTAGGCGTCGGAGACGTACTCGCCGCTGTCGATGCTGTCCCAGATGTTCGAGGTGCCGTACGGGCCCGAGACCCGGGTGCCCGTCGTCTGGCAGTTGATCGCGATCTTGGCGCCCTCGGGCAGGACCCGCACGATCGTGTAGCCGGTGCCGGGACCGCTGCGCACGTTGAGGCGGTGGCCCGGGGCGACGGAGTAGTAGCGCAGGGCCGCGGCCGCCGTGGCGGCGACCCCCGCGGCCTCCTTCTCGTCCTCGCCGCCGATGTTCGAGAGCTGGTCGACAGACATGAAAAACTCCCCCGTTGACCCCACGAGTCCCGTGGGCCCCGTTGATTCCCCTGAAGCAAGCCGCTGGACGACCGTTCGCGACTCGCACACGGAGGCTAGCAAGCCGCCTCGGCTCCGTACGAGCCATCGACTAGGCTCCGAGCGTCGCGCGCGCGGACGAACAGCACGGGGGTGGTTCCATGGCGCCGCAGCGGAATGCCGGGGCGGGGGCGGAAGCGGAACTTCCGGAGTACGCCGGTCACTACCGGCTGGAGTCGCGCCTGGGAGCCGGCGGCATGGGCGTCGTCCACCTGGCCCGCGGCACCTCCGGGAGGCGGGTCGCGGTGAAGGTCGTGCACGCCTCGTACGCCGAGGACCCCGAGTTCAGGGGGCGCTTCCGGCAGGAGGTGGCGGCGGCCCGGCGGGTCAGCGGGGCCTTCACGGCGCCGGTGGTGGACGCCGACCCGGAGGCCGGACGGCCGTGGATGGCCACGTTGTACATCCCCGGCCCCACGCTCTCCGAGCAGGTGAAGCGGAACGGCCCCATGGACGAGGCCCAGTTGCGCCGGCTGATGGCCGGGCTCGCCGAGGCGCTGCGGGACATCCACCGGGTCGGCGTCGTGCACCGGGACCTGAAACCGAGCAACGTGCTGCTCGCCGAGGACGGGCCGAAGGTCATCGACTTCGGCATCTCCCGGCCGAAGGACAGCGAACTGCGCACCGAGACCGGGAAGTTGATCGGAACGCCGCCGTTCATGGCGCCCGAGCAGTTCCGGCGCCCCCGGGAGGTGGGGCCCGCGGCCGACGTGTTCGCCCTCGGATCGCTGATGGTGCACGCGGCGACCGGGCGGGGGCCCTTCGACTCGGACAGTCCGTACGTCGTCGCCTACCAGGTGGTGCACGACGAGCCCGACCTGACCGGCGTACCGGAAGCGCTGGCGCCGCTGGTGCTGCGGTGTCTCGCCAAGGAGCCCGGGGAGCGGCCCACCCCGGACGAGTTGATGCGGGAGCTGCGGTCGGTCGCCGCCGACTACGACACGCAGGTGTTCATACCGGCACAGCGGACCCGGGAACCGGAGACGCCGCGGCCCTCGGCGGAGACGCCCGGGCGACGGACGCCGAGACGTCCGGGCAGGCGGTCGGTCCTCGGGGCGGGGGCGTTGTGCCTGGCCGTGGTCGGCACGCTCGTGTCGGTCCACCTGTACGGCGGCTCGGACCTGCCGCCGGGGGACGCCGTCCCGCAGGCCGCCGCGGAGCGGTTCGCCCCGTGGCGGACCAGACCGGTCGCGGAGCCGGGCACGACGCACTGCTCGTACGGGGCGGCGAGGCTGCTGTGCGCGCGGACCGGCCTGGTCTTCGCCCTCGATCCGTCCGACGGCGGCCTGGTGTGGCGGCACGCCGTCGCGCGGACGACGCGGAGCGGACCGCCGGTCCTGTCGGGCGGCCTCGTCCAGCCCGCTCCGGGGACGAGCCGCGGCCTGGAGGCGCTCGACCCCGGCTCCGGCAGGCCGAGCTGGACCCGCGACGAACCGGAGTACCGCGGCCTGCGGCAGGTGGGCGGCATGCTCCTGCTCACCGGCGCCGACGGGAAGGTCACCGGCGTGGACAACGCGTCGGGCGCCACCGTGTGGTCCCACCGGATACCGGGCCAGGCCGCGCCGTCCTTCACGTCGTTCGCCGGGGACCCCCTGGCGTACGCGACGAGTCCGGCGGAGGACGGGGCGCGCACCCGGGTCACCGCGGTGGACCCGCGGACGGGAGAGGTCCGGTGGGACGCGGACCTCGACGGTGTGCTGAAGACCGTCGGCGCGGCGGACGGGTCCGTCCACTTCCTCTCCGTCGACGCGGTCTACGGGGAGACGGAGGCCGTGCTCCGGTACACCCCGGGCACCGGGGCCACCCGCCGGGTGCCGCTGCCCGTACCGGTCCCCCGGGCCCGGGGCAGTGTGCGGGGGGACTCCGTGTACCTCATGGGTGCCGACGGTTCGCTGCGCGCCGTCGACATGGCCGGGCGCAGACAGGCGTGGAGCCTGGAGACGGGCGTGAACCGGGGCTCGACGCCCGTCACCGACGGCCGGCACGTCTACGTCACCGGCCCGGACGGCCGGCTCCTCGGCGTCGACGCCGTCGAGGGCCGGCTGCTCGGCCAGACGCCGCCCCGTCTCGGCGCCGACTCCGACCGGGTCCCCGCGAGTCTGCCCGAGCCCGTCCTGGCCCGGGGCCACGTCTTCGCCACCGCGCCCGACGGGACCGTGTTCGCCGTGGACGGGCGGGACCCCGCCGCCTGGTAGCCCCGTCGGGCGGGCTCCGGGCGCCCGGCAGCCGGAAGGGCCGCCCCCGCACGGCGGAGGCGGCCCTTCACGGACGCGGTCAGCCCAGCTTCGTCACGTCCCGCACCGCGCCCTTGTCGGCGCTGGTGGCCATCGCCGCGTACGCCCTGAGGGCGGCCGAGACCTTGCGGTCGCGGTTCTTCGGGGCGTACCGGCCGTTCAGGGCCTGCTCGCGGCGGGCCAGTTCGGCGTCGTCGACCAGCAGCTCGATCGAGCGGCCCGGGATGTCGATGCGGATGCGGTCGCCGTCCTCGACCAGGGCGATGGTGCCGCCCGAGGCCGCCTCCGGGGAGGCGTGGCCGATGGAGAGGCCGGACGTGCCGCCGGAGAAGCGGCCGTCGGTGATCAGGGCGCACGTCTTGCCCAGGCCCCGGCCCTTGAGGAAGGACGTCGGGTAGAGCATCTCCTGCATGCCGGGGCCGCCCTTGGGGCCCTCGTAGCGGATGACGACGACGTCCCCGTCGGTCACCTGCTTGTTGAGGATCTTCTCGACGGCCTCCTCCTGCGACTCGCAGACGACCGCCGGGCCCTCGAAGGTCCAGATGGACTCGTCCACGCCCGCGGTCTTCACCACGCAGCCGTCGACGGCGAGGTTGCCCTTGAGGACCGCGAGGCCGCCGTCCCTGGAGTAGGCGTGCTCGACGCTGCGGATGCAGCCGCCCTCGGCGTCCTCGTCCAGCGCGGCCCAGCGCTCCGACTGGGAGAACGCCTCGGCCGAACGGACGCAGCCGGGCGCCGCGTGCCACAGCTCGACGGCCTCCGGCGAGGGGGAGCCGCCGCGCACGTCCCAGGTCTTCAGCCAGTCCGACAGGGAGGGGCTGTGGACGGCGTGGACGTCCTCGTTGAGCAGGCCCCCGCGGTGCAGCTCGCCCAGCAGGGCCGGGATGCCGCCCGCGCGGTGCACGTCCTCCATGTAGTACGTGCGGTCCTTGGCGACGTTCGGGGCGACCTTGGCCAGACAGGGGACCCGGCGCGAGACGGCGTCGATCTCCTCCAGGCCGAACGGCACACCGGCCTCCTGGGCCGCGGCCAGCAGGTGCAGGATCGTGTTGGTGGAGCCGCCCATGGCGATGTCCAGGGCCATCGCGTTCTCGAAGGCGGCGAAGGAGGCGATGCTGCGGGGCAGCACCGTCTCGTCGTCCTGCTCGTAGTGACGGCGGGTGATGTCCATGACGGTGCGGGCCGCGTTCTCGTACAGGGCCCTGCGGGCCGTGTGCGTGGCGAGGACCGAGCCGTTGCCCGGCAGGGAGAGGCCGATGGCCTCGGTCAGGCAGTTCATCGAGTTGGCGGTGAACATGCCGGAACAGGATCCGCAGGTCGGGCAGGCGTTCTCCTCGATGCGGAGGATGTCCTCGTCCGAGATCCTGTCGTTCACCGCGTCGGAGATCGCGTCGACCAGGTCGAGGGTGCGGACGGTGCCGTCGACGAGGGTGGCGCGGCCGGACTCCATGGGGCCGCCGGAGACGAAGACCGTGGGGATGTTGAGCCGCAGGGCGGCGTTCAGCATGCCCGGCGTGATCTTGTCGCAGTTGGAGATGCAGATCAGGGCGTCGGCGCAGTGCGCCTCGACCATGTACTCCACGCTGTCCGCGATGAGGTCGCGGGAGGGCAGGGAGTAGAGCATGCCGCCGTGGCCCATCGCGATGCCGTCGTCGACGGCGATGGTGTTGAACTCGCGCGGGATGCCGCCGGCCTCCCTGACGGCCTCGCTGACGATCCGGCCGACGGGCTGGAGGTGGGTGTGTCCGGGCACGAACTCGGTGAAGGAGTTCGCCACCGCGATGATCGGCTTCCGGCCGATGTCCGCACCGGGTACACCGGAGGCGCGCATCAGGGCGCGGGCGCCCGCCATGTTGCGGCCGTGGGTGACTGTGCGGGACCTCAGCTCGGGCATCGTCGCTCGCTCCTTCGGAGAGTTGTGACTGACGTCGAGCGTACGCCGGTCATTCGGGGAGTGGGACGAGGCGTCCGGAATGCGGGACGAACGTCCCGTTGGGCACGGGCCGGGGGCCTCAGCGTCCGGTGAGGTGCCCCTGCACCACCGGCGCCACCCGCCTGATGATCTGCTCGGCGTCCGCCGAGGCCAGCGGCTCCACCTTGATCACGTACCGGACCATCGCGATGCCGACCAGCTGGGCGGCGGCCAGCTCGGCGCGCAGCTCCGCGTCCGGGGCGTCGAGCTGTCCGGCGATCCGGCGCAGCAGCTGGCTGGTGACCAGCCGGCGGAAGACGCCGGCCGCGATCTCGTTGTTCACGGCGGAGCGGACGATCGCGAGCAGCGGGGCCCGGGTGACCGGGCTCTCCCAGAGCCCGACGATCATCCGTGTCATCCGCTCGCCGACCTCGTCGAGGGGTCCCTCGAGCACCGTGCTGCGCGCGGCGAGCACCGGCGCGAAGGCCACCTCGACGGCGGCCTCGAACACCTGTTCCTTGGTGCCGAAGTAGTGGTGCACCAGCGCGGAGTCGACCCCGGCCGACTTGGCGATGCCCCGGACGGACGTCTTCTCGTAGCCGTGGACCGAGAACTCCTCGCGGGCCGCGTCGAGGATGCGGTCCCGGGTGCCGGCCGATTCCGTGCGCGGGGGACGGCCGCGGCGCCGGGCGGCGGCGCCGCTTCGCGCGGGGGCGGCCGGGCCGTCGCTCGCGGTGGTGCCGGTCATCGCCGCGGCACCTCGATCGCGGAGGAGGACAGATGCAGGCGGGTGAACGCCAGCGCCTCCGCCAGGTCGGCCTCGCGCTCCGCGCTCGACATGGCCCGCCGGGTGTTGACCTCGATGACGACATGGCCGTCGAAGCCGTTCGCCGCGAGGCGCTCCAGCACCTCGGCGCAGGGCTGGTCGCCGCGGCCGGGCACCAGGTGCTCGTCCTTGGCGGACCCCTTGCCGTCGGCGAGGTGGACGTGACCGAGGCGGTCGCCCATGCGGTCGATCATCCCCAGGGTGTCGGTGCGGGCGGTCGAGGCGTGGCTGAGGTCGATCGTGAAGTGGCGGTAGTCCTCCTTGGTGACGTCCCAGTCGGGCGCGTACGCGAGCATCTCGCGGTCGCGGTAGCGCCAGGGGTACATGTTCTCCACGGCGAACCGCACGTCCGTCTCGTTCGCCATCCGCCAGACGCCGTCCACGAAGTCGCGGGCGTACTGCCGCTGCCAGCGGAAGGGGGGATGGACGACGACCGTGTCCGCGCCGAGCTTCTCGGCGGCGGCCCGGGCCCGCTGGAGCTTGGTCCAGGGGTCGGTGGACCACACGCGCTGCGTGATGAGCAGACAGGGCGCGTGGACGGCCAGGACGGGGATGCGGTGGTAGTCGCTCAGTCTGCGCAGGGCCTCGACGTCCTGGCTGACCGGATCGGTCCACACCATGACCTCGACGCCGTCGTACCCGAGGCGCGCGGCGATCTCGAAGGCCGTCGCCGTCGACTCCGGGTAGACGGAGGCCGTCGACAGGGCGACCTTCGCATCCGGGATGCGGACTACGTCCCTTGCTTCTGCCACGAGCCTCAGGTTACGGGGTGGGGTCGGGTGGATGCGGGGTGCCGGTTCGCCATTGTGGCGTTTGTCATGGGATCAGGTCCGTTGTCCCTGGCCCAGGTGATCCAGTCTGCGGAGGATCACGCCCTCCCGCAGGGCCCAGGGACAGATCTCCAGGCGTTCCACGCCGAACAGGTCCATGGCGCCCTCCGCGACCAGCGCCCCGGCGACCAGCTGGCCCGCGCGGGCCTCGGAGACGCCGGGCAGTTCGGCGCGCTCGGCGGCGGTCATGGCGGCGAGCCGGGGCACCCAGGCCTCCAGGGACTCCCGCTTCAGCTCGCGCTGGACGTACAGGCCGTCGGCGGAGCCGGGGGCGCCCGCGATGCGGGCGAGCTGCTTGAAGGTCTTGGAGGTGGCGACCACGTGGTCGGGGGCGCCGAAGCGGCTGAACTCCCCGACCGTGCGGGCTATCTCGGTGCGGACGTGGCGGCGCAGCGCGCGCACGGCCTCCGGCCCGGGCGGGTCGCCGGGCAGCCGCGCGGCGGTGAGCCGGCCGGCGCCGAGCGGCAGGGAGGCCGTGGCGTCGGGTTCCTCGTCCATGCCGTAGGCGATCTCCAGGGAGCCGCCGCCGATGTCGATGACGAGCAGCTTCCCGGCCGACCAGCCGAACCAGCGCCGGGCGGCGAGGAAGGTGAGCCGGGCCTCCTCGTCGCCGCTGAGCACCCGCAGCTCGACCCCGGTCTCCTCGCGCACGCGCGCGAGGACGTCGTCGGCGTTGCCGGCGTCGCGCACCGCGGAGGTCGCGAACGGCAGCAGCTCCTCCACGCCCTTGTCCTCGGCGGCCCGGAGGGCCCTGTGGACGACCGCGACCAGTCGGTCCACCCCGGCGGAACCGATGGCCCCGCCGCCGTCGAGGAGCTGGGCGAGGCGCAGCTCCGCCTTGTGCGAGTGCGCGGGCAGCGGACGCGCGCCGGGGTGCGCGTCCACCACCAGCAGGTGCACCGTGTTCGAACCCACGTCGAGGACACCGAGTCTCATGTGCGGAACGCTACTGCCCGCAGCACGGTGTGATACCCGGTCCGCGGCGGCCGGGCCGGTCCCGGCGGGAGGCGCGGGCGACTTACCCTGGACGGGTGCCAAAGACGAAAAAGGCGAAGGACGAAAAGACGGACAAGAAGGCCAGGAAGGACAAGAAGGCCGGACCGGCCGAGGGTTCTTCGCGGATGACGGCGCCGGGGACGCCGGGGACGGCTCCGGCGGACGACGAGCAGGGGCTCGACTTCGCCCGCGCGTGGGTGGAGTTCCCCGATCCGGCCGACGACGAACAGGTCTTCCGCTGCGACCTGACCTGGCTGACCTCTCGTTGGAACTGCATCTTCGGCAGCGGCTGCCAGGGCATCCAGGCGGGCCGCGCGGACGACGGCTGCTGCACCCTGGGCGCCCACTTCTCGGACGAGGACGACGAGAAGCGGGTCGCCGGGCACGTGGCGAGGCTCACGCCGGACATCTGGCAGCACCACGCGGAGGGCACCAGGAACGGCTGGGTCTCCGAGGACGAGGACGGCGACCGTCAGACCCGCCCGTTCCAGGGTTCGTGCATCTTCCAGAACCGGCCGGGCTTCGCGGGCGGCATGGGCTGTTCACTGCACATCCTCGCCCTCAAGGAGGGCCGGGAGCCGCTGGAGACCAAGCCGGACGTGTGCTGGCAGCTGCCCGTCCGGCGGACCTACGACTGGATCGACCGGCCCGACGACACGCGCGTGCTGCAGGTGTCGATCGGCGAGTACGACCGCCGGGGCTGGGGCCCGGGCGGACACGACCTGCACTGGTGGTGCACCTCGGCCACCTCGGCGCACGGCGCCGGGGACCCGGTGTACGTCTCCTACCGCGCGGAGCTGACCGAGCTGATGGGCAAGGCCGGCTACGACCGTCTGGCCGAGCTGTGCGAGGAGCGGCTGGCCTCGCGGCTGCCGCTGCTGGCCCCGCATCCGGCGGACCCCGCCTGACACCGGCCGCGGGGACCGGCCACCGGTCAGCCGCGGGCCCGGTCCCCGCGGGCCGGTGCGGCCCGGGGCCTGTCCGGCGGATCGGGTCGGGGGAAGCCGACGGTGCTCCACGGCCCGGGTGAGCGGGGCCCGGTGCGTCCGGCCGCACGGCGGAGGAGGGCGCCGGCGAGAGGGGGGTCCCCCCGCGCGAGCGCAGCCGGGCGCGGGGGAGCCGGCGACCGACGCCG
>NZ_JBEORT010000137.1:0-15607 GCF_040302425.1 Streptomyces sp. NPDC126497 | reverse complement strand
GCCGGGCGGGCCCGCGGCCGGCCCGGCCGGCGCGCGTCCGGACCGCGGGAACCATCGCGCCGGTGCCGGACGTTGAAGGGGCGCCGGGACCGGTCCGGCACGAGAGGGTCGAGCGGGGAGGGGGGACGATGCGCGGACGGACGCTCCGGATCGCCGCCGTGCTGCTGCCCCTCGTGCAGGTCCTCCTGCTCCTGCTGCCCGCCGCCGGCGGGCTCTCCCTGGCCGACGTCGCGCTCGCCGCGACCGCCGCCGCCGGGACCGCGCTCGCCGTCTGCGCGCTCCTCGCCGCCCGCTGCGCGCCCGCCGTGCCGCCCACCCGGGTGCGCACGGCGATACGCGACCGCGACCGGCGCACGGCCTTCCTGCCCCAGCGCGACCCCGACGCCAGGGGGCGCACCAGACCCCGGGCTCCCGGACACGCCCTCCCGGCGACCGCCGCGTAGGGCACCCCTTCGGTTCTTCCGCACCCCACCACGCCCCGCTGCGGGTCGTCATGCCGCCCTTTTCCCGTACGTCCGGCACGACGAGACCCCCGGAGGGCTCACCCATGTCCGTCTTCGCCAGCCTGGTCGAGCACCTGGCCGACCTGCTCCAGCCGCTGTTCGGCACCTTCGCGGCGGCCGCCGCGATCGTCCTGTTCACCGCCTTCGTGCGACTCCTCCTCCACCCCCTGTCCCGGGCCGCCGCCCGCGGGCAGAAGGCCCGGGCGGCGCTCCAGCCGCGCATCGCCGAACTGCGCCGCAGGCACGGCCGCGACCCCGAGAAGCTGCAGCGGGCCGTACTGGAGCTGCACGCGCGGGAGAAGGTGTCGCCGCTCTCCGGCTGCCTGCCCGGCCTGCTCCAGCTGCCCGCCTTCTTCCTGCTGTACCACCTCTTCTCCAGCGGGACGATCGGTGGACGGGCCAACGAGCTGCTCGGGCACCGGCTGTTCGCGGCGCCGCTCGGCGGCAGGTGGACGGACGCGCTCGGGGACGGCGGGCTGTTCGGCGGGCCCGGACTGGTGTACGCCGGGCTGTTCGCGGTCGTCGCCGTCGTCGCCCTCTTCGGCTACCGGCTGTCCCGGCGGACGATGGCCGCCCAGGCCGCGACGGCAGGCCCGGGGGAGCAGGTGCCGGGGCTGGGGGCGGTGACCAGGGTGATGCCGTTCCTGTCCTTCTTCACGCTCGTCACCGTCGCCGTCGTACCGCTGGCCGCCGCGCTGTACGTGGTGACCAGCACGACGTGGAGCCTGGTGGAACGGGCCGCGCTGTACCGCTGAGCGCCGGGCACGCGCGGTCCAGTACGTGAACGGGGTCTTGCGGAGTGGAACACCGGACCGGAGGATCGACCAGTCCTCCGATGACTGTGCCGTGCCGCATCCGGGCCGGGGTCCATCGGGCGGACCCGCGATCGAGGGAGACGGGAAACATGAAGCTGCTGCGAGTCGGCACGGCGGGACGGGAACGGCCCGCACTGCTCGACGACGGGGGGACCCTGCGCGACCTGTCGGGTCTCGTCCCCGACATCGACGGGGCGCTGCTCGCCGACGAGGCCGCGCTCGGCCGGATCGGGGCCGCCGCCGACAGCGGCGAGCTGCCCGCGCTGGACGGGACGGGGCTGCGGATCGGGCCCCCGGTGGCGCGGATCGGGAAGATCGTCTGCATCGGGCTGAACTACCACGACCACGCCCGTGAGACGGGGGTCGAGCCGCCCGCCGAGCCGGTCGTCTTCTTCAAGGCGGCGGACACGGTCGTCGGCCCCGACGACACGGTGCTGGTGCCGCGCGGGTCGGCGAGGACCGACTGGGAGGTCGAACTGGCGGTCGTCATCGGACGTACGGCGCGGTACCTGGAGTCGGCGGAGGAAGGGCTCGCGCACGTCGCCGGGTACGCCGTCGCGCACGACGTCTCCGAGCGGGAGTTCCAGCTCGAGCGGGGCGGGACCTGGGACAAGGGGAAGAACTGCGAGACGTTCAACCCGCTGGGGCCGTGGCTGGTGACCGCCGACGAGGTCGGCGACCCGCAGGACCTGTCGCTGCGGCTGTGGGTCAACGGGGAGCTGAAGCAGGACGGGACGACCGCCGAGCAGATCTTCCCGGTGGGCGAGGTCGTGCGGTACGTCAGCCGGTTCATGACGCTGTACCCCGGTGACGTGATCAACACCGGGACGCCTGCGGGGGTGGCGATGGGGCGGCCCGAGCCGAAGCCGTACCTGCGTGCCGGGGACGTGGTCGAGCTGGAGATCTCCGGACTCGGGCGGCAGCGGCAGGAGTTCGGGCAGGCGTGAGCCCTCGGGGCGCGGGTGCGGTGTGACGGACCACGCCGCACCCGCGCCCCCGCGGCGCTACGAGCGTGCCAGGAAGGCTTCCAGGGCCTCCACCACCAGCTGGTGGTCCTGGAGCTGGGGGAGGCCCGAGACCGTCACCGCGCCGATGACGCCCACGCCCTCCACCGCGATGGGGAAGGAGCCGCCGTGGGCCGCGTAGGTGTCGGGGTCCAGGCGGGAGGACGCCTCGAACGTCGTGCCCCTGGCGCGGTAGCGGGAGCCCACCAGGTAGGAGGCGCAGCCGTAGCGCTCGACGACCCGGCGCTTGCGGGCGATCCAGGCGTCGTTGTCGGGGGCGGAGCCGGGCAGTGCGGCGTGGAAGAGCTGCTGGCCCGCGCGGTGGATGTCGATGGCGACGGGGGCCCGGCGCTCGCGCGCCATCTCCACCAGCAGGGAGCCGAGGGCCCACGCGTCGTCGTGGGTGAACCGGGGGAGGACCAGGCGGCGTTCCTGCGCCTCCAACTCCTCGACGCTCGGAGTCGGTTCGGGGGACTGCTTCGGGGTGGTCACAGGGTCACCGTAATCCCTTCCAGGGCCGACCGGCGGGCGGCCTCCAGGACGTCCAGGGCGGCGGCCGCCTCGTGCGCGGTCACCGGGTTGGGGGCGCCGGCCAGCAGGGCCTCGGCCACGGCCGCGTAGTAGGCGGGGTAGTCGCCCGGGAGGGTCGGCACGGGGTGGCCGCCGCCGGTCACCGGGGACTCCCCGGCGCCGATGCGGCCCCACAGCTCCTCGGGTTCCATGCCCCAGCCGGTGCGGGGGCGCTGGCCGTCGCGCAGGGCGGCCTCCTGGGGGTCCAGGCCGTGCTTGACGTAGCCGGCCCTCGAGCCCAGGACGCGGAAGCGCGGGCCGAGCTGGGCCGTGGTCGCCGAGACGTAGAGGTGGGAGCGGACGCCGTTCGCGTGCGTCAGCGCGAGGAACGTGTCGTCGTCGGTCAGCGCGCCCTCGCGCCGGATGTCCGCCTCGGCGTGGACGGTGGTCACCGGACCGAAGAGGACCAGCGCCTGGTCGACGACGTGGCTGCCGAGGTCGTAGAGCAGACCTCCGATCTCTGCGGGGTCGCCGGACTCCCGCCAGCCGCCCTTGAGTTGCGGGCGCCAGCGCTCGAAGCGGGACTCGAAGCGGTACACGTCGCCGAGTTCGCCCTCCTCGATCAGCTTGCGCAGGGTGAGGAAGTCGTTGTCCCAGCGGCGGTTCTGGAAGACGGAGAGGAGCAGGCCGCGCTCCTCGGCGAGCGCCGCCAGCCCGCGCGCCTCGGCCGCCGTGCCGGAGAGCGGCTTGTCGACGACGACCGGCAGTCCGGCCTCGAGGGCGGTCCGGGCGAGCGGGACGTGCGTCCTGTTCGGGGACGCGACGACGATCAGGTCCAGTTCGCCGGCGCGGGCGAACAGCTCGTCCGGGGTCGCGGCGACGCGGACGTCCGGGAACTCGGCGCGGGCCTGCCGCTGCCGCTCGGGGTTCGAGGTGACCACCGTGTCGAGCGCGAGGCCCTCGGTCGCGGCGATCAGCGGGGCGTGGAACACGGAGCCCGCGAGGCCGTAGCCGACGAGGCCGACGCGGAGGGGAGTGCCAGTCATGGCTCCTACTTTCGCAACGCTGTTGCCAAAGTGCAAGCAGCGGAGAGAATGGCCGGGTGAACAGGACGAACGACGGCATCGGCGGGGCGCGCGGCACGCACGGGACCCCGCTGGGGGTGAACCTGCTCGCCCTGCGCAGCCACAACACCGCGCTCGTGCTCGACCTGCTGCGGACCGCGGGGGCGGAGGGGATCAGCCGGCTGGAGCTCGCCGAGCGGACCGGGCTCACCCCGCAGGCGGTCAGCAAGATCACGGCCCGGCTGCGGGCGGACGGCCTGGCGGTCGAGGCGGGCCGCCGGGCGTCCACCGGCGGCAAGCCGCGCACGGTGCTGCGGCTGGTCCCGGAGGCGGGACACGCGGTGGGCGTCCACCTGGACCGGGACGAGGTGCGGGCGGTCCTGGTCGACCTCGACGGGACGGTGGTGGACCGCAGACGGGCACCGCTGGACCTGGGCGCGGGGGAGGAGGCGGTACTGGCGCGGGTGGCCGGGGTCGTCGAGGCGCTGCGGGTGCCGAGGACGGACGGGGCGGACCGGGGGGACCGGGCGCCGCTCGGGGTGGGGGTCGCGCTGCCCGGGCCGCTCGACCACGACAAGGGCGTGCTGCACCGGGTCACCGGCTTCCCCGAGTGGGACGGCTTCCCGCTGCGGGACGCGCTGGCGCGGCGGCTGGGCGTGCCGGTGGCCGTCGACAAGGACACCAACGCGGCGGCGCTGGGGCTGGCGGTCGGCGGGGAGGGGGGTTCCTTCGCCTACCTGCACCTCGGTACGGGGCTGGGGGCCGGGCTGGTGATGGGCGGGAGCGTGTACCGGGGGACCAGGACCGGTGCGGGGGAGTTCGGGCACCAGGTCATCCAGTTGGACGGGCGGCCGTGCACCTGCGGGGCTCGTGGGTGCGTCGAGGTGCTGTGCCTGGACGCCGTCGCCCGCGGTGATGTCGCCGAGGCGGCCAGGGTGCTGGGGGCGGGGGCGGCGAACCTCGTCGGGCTGCTCGACATCGATCTGGTGCTTCTCGGCGGGCGCACCGTGGCCGCCGCGCCCGAGGCGTTCGTGCGGGGGGTCGGGGCGGTTCTCGCCGCGCGGGCCCGGCGGGAGGGCGGGGGTGGGGGCAGGGGTGACGGGGGTGTGCCGGTGCGGGTCGCGCCCGGTGGGGTGCAGGGGGTCGCGGAGGGGGCGGCCCAGTTGGTGCTGGCGCCGTTGTTCGGGCGGGGGGACGCCTGACCGGAGGGGGCTTCGGCCCCCTCCGGCATCGGAGGTGGTGCGCCCTGGCGCAGCCGGCGGGCGGAGGTGCCCCTTGCCGGCGTCCGCCAGGTGCCTCCCCCGCTCTCGGCTTCCCCTCATGAGCGGGGGGACCCCCATGAGCGGGAGGACCTCCATCGCCCGGGGGTGCCTCCCAAACCCTTTCGGGCTCCGGGGGAGGCACGACCGCCCGCAGCCGCGGGCGGTCGTGTGGACCGGCCGCGGCCGGGGCGGTGGCGGCGCGTCAGCGGCCCACTGCGCAGGCGTCGCCGTTCAGCGTGAAGCGCGGGGGTGCCGTCGTGTCGCCCGTGTGCTTCGCGAGGTAGCCCAGGGTGATGCTCGCGCCCGGTGCGATCGTGGCGTTGTGGACGGCGTCGGACGCCCTGATCACGTTGCTCAGCTGGGTCAGGTCCGTGTTCCAGTCGGAGACGATCGTCTGGTCGAGGGTCAGCGGGAACTCCAGGGTCCAGCCGTTCACCGGGGTGCTGCCGGTGTTGGTGACGGTGAGGTCGACCGTCATGCCGGTGCCCCAGGCCCTCACCGTGCGGTCCACCCGGCAGGTGGGCTCCTCCCGCGAGAAGGACACCTTGTGCAGGCCGCCGGGCAGGTCGTTGACCATGTAGAACTCCCCGTCGACGGTCGTGCCGACCGACGTCACCTGCGTGGGCGTCCTGCCGATCTCGGCCTGTTCGTAGCCGCCCCGTCCGTCGGGTCGCAGCGCCCAGACCGTGGAGGAGCAGTAGTCGGTGGCGATGTACGTGCCGCCCACCAGGTCGGCGTACTCCCGGCCCCGGTACACGTGCCCGCCGATGACCGAACAGCCGCCGGTGTAGGGGGAGTAGGTGAAGACCGGCTCGGTGTACTCCCCGCCGGGCCCGCAGTCCCCGTCCGTGAACTTCTCCAGGCCCTCGTAGCAGGACCAGCCGAGGTTCAGTCCGCCCCGGCCGGGGGCGATGTGGTTGATCTCCTCCCAGTGGCCCTGGCCGACGTCGCCGATCCACATCGAGCCGTCGGCCCGGTCGAAGGAGAACCGCCACGGGTTGCGCAGCCCGTACAGCCAGATCTCCGCGCGGGCGCCGGGCGTGTCCACGAAGGGGTTGTCGGAGGGGACGCAGTACGCGAGGGAACCGCACGTGCGGCTCACGTCGATCCGCATGATCTTGCCCAGCAGGGTGTCCAGCCGCTGTCCGGAACGGAAGGGGTCACCGGAGCCCCCGCCGTCGCCGATGCTCCAGTACAGGTTGCCGTCGGGGCCGAAGGCGAGCTGGCCGCCGTTGTGGTTGTTGTACTCGGCGTGCTCCTGGGAGAGCAGCGGCTCCAGGCGGGAGTCGTCGAGCCGGTAGCGGGCGAGGGTGACCGCGCCGTCGGGCGGCGCCGTGTACGCCAGGTACAGGTCCTGGCTGTCGGCGAAGTCGGGCGGGAGGGCGATGCCGAGCAGGCCGCGCTCGTTGCCCGACTCGTCGACGGACGCGGTGATGTCGATCAGCGGGGTCCGCTCCAGACCGGTGTCCGGATGGTAGACGCGGACGGTGCCGGACTTCTCGGTGATGAACAGCCGGTCCGTGCCGTCGTCGGGGGCGACGATGGCGGTGGGGCGTCTCAGTCCGGAGGCGACCTGGGTGGTGGTCGCGCCGATCGAGGGCAGGGGGACGGTGGACGCGTCCTCCTCCTCCGTCGCCGCGGTGGCGGACGGGACGAGGGCCGGCAGCACCGCGAGCAGAGTGCACAGGACGAATGCCAGACGGAGCCGCATTCTAAGGGCATGCATATGACAAGCCACGATCTCCTTCTTTCCGTGCGCTGTCGGCGACCGATGAACGGGGCTGTGGGGGCACAGGGAGGTGTGGGAGCGCTCCCGCCACCTCAGGCTGCGACGCACACGCCACAGCGGCAACACGTGTTTGCGCCACTTTCGCGCCGCCCGGCGCGAACACCCCTCCCGCCCCGCCGCCACCGAACCGCCCGTCCGCCCGCAAGCCGGGCCGCATCCGGCGTTCCCTCAAGATCCGGAGCTGTTTAGGCTGGGGCGCACGCAGGACCACGTACGGCAGGAGATCCCGCACATGGCAGACCGCAAGCCGATCGAATCGTGGCTCACCGACATGGACGGGGTGCTGATCCACGAGGGCGTACCGATCCCCGGCGCCGACGCCTTCATCAAGAAGCTGCGCGAGTCGGCCAAGCCCTTCCTGGTCCTCACCAACAACTCGATCTACACCCCGCGCGACCTGCACGCCCGGCTGCGCCGCATGGGCCTGGAGGTGCCGATCGAGAACATCTGGACCTCCGCCCTCGCCACCGCCAAGTTCCTCGACGACCAGCGCCCCAACGGCTCGGCGTACGTCATCGGCGAGGCCGGTCTGACCACCGCGCTGCACGACATCGGCTACATCCTCACCGACCACGAGCCCGACTACGTGGTCCTCGGGGAGACCCGCACCTACTCCTTCGAGGCGATGACGAAGGCGGTCCGCCTCATCAACGACGGCGCCCGCTTCATCTGCACCAACCCCGACGAGACCGGCCCCTCCACCGAGGGCCCGCTCCCCGCGACCGGCGCGGTGGCCGCGCTCATCACCAAGGCGACCGGCAAGCAGCCGTACTTCGCCGGCAAGCCGAACCCCCTGATGATGCGCACCGGGCTCAACACCCTCGGGGCCCACTCCGAGAGCAGCGCGATGATCGGCGACCGGATGGACACCGACGTGCTGGCCGGCATCGAGGCCGGGATGCAGACCTTCCTGGTGCTCACCGGCCTGACCCGGACCGAGCAGGTGGAGAACTTCCCCTACCGGCCGTCCAAGGTCGTGGACTCCATCGCGGACCTCGTCGACCTGGTCTGACGCCGCGCGCCCCCACCGGCCTCCCGTACGGCGCGCCGCCCCGGCACGCCGTGACGGCCGGTGGACGGGGCCGGTTCGACCGCGGGGGCGTCGCGGGGCGTGTGCCAGGATTGGGGCTCGGAGCACAGGGAACGACGTGCACCTGAAGGGGGCTCGATGCACGGCAGCAGGGGGGTCGGGGCGCTCGCCGGGAGGCGGGCGTCCGCGGTGGCGCTGGGGGCGGCACTGCTGATCACCGGGTGTTCGTCCGCGGACGACGAGGGGGCCGGGGTGGGGATCACCCAGCAGCCGAAGGAGTCGAACCCGTTCTGGGTCAACCCGGACGGCACCGCCGCACGCCAGGTCGCCGAACTGCTGGAGGACGGCGAGAAGGAGCAGGCCGACCGGATCCGCGAGATCGCCCGGCAGCCCGTCGGCGAGTGGATCAGCCCGGAGGACCCCGAGGAACAGGCCCGCGGCTTCACCGAGGCCGCGGACGAGGCGGACCGCACCGCGCTGCTGGTCCTCTACAACATCCCGCACCGCGACTGCGGCCAGTACTCACGGGGCGGCGCCGCCGACGGCGACGCCTACCGCGCCTTCGTCGACGCTGTAGCCCGGGGCATCGGGGACCGCCCGGCGACCGTGATCCTGGAACCCGACGCGGTGCTCCACCTGGTGGACGGCTGCACCCCGGACGAGTTCCACGAGGAGCGCTACGACCTCCTCAAGGGCGCCGTGGCCACGCTGAAGGGCCTGAAGAACACCAAGGTCTACCTGGACGCGGGCAACGCCGGCTGGGGCGACCCCGACCAGATCCACGAGCCGCTGAAGTGGGCGGGCGTCGAGCAGGCCGACGGCTTCTCGGTGAACGTCTCCAACTTCTACTCCACCGAGAAGTCCATCGCCTACGGCAAGCGGCTCTCCGCCGAGGTCGGCGGCAAGCCCTTCGTCATCGACACCAGCCGCAACGGCAACGGCCCCTACACCGAGGGCGCCGCGGACGAACGCTGGTGCAACCCGCCCGGCCGCGCCCTCGGCGAGACCCCGACGACGAAGACGGCCGACCCCCTGGTCGACGCCTACCTGTGGATCAAGCGCCCGGGGGAGTCGGACGGCGAGTGCAAGGGCGGCCCGAAGGCGGGCGAGTGGTGGCCCGAGTACGCGCTGAAACTGACGGAGGAGTCGACGCCCTGAGGGAGGGCGCGGGAAGCACGGCGCCCCCGCGCCCGGCCACGCGTCCGCGGGAGCGCTACGGCACCCGCACCCACTGCGCCTTGCTGGGCACGCCCTCCCCGTCGTTGACGAACAGCATGTACCACCCCGACTGCACCAGGTTCCCGTTCTCCGGCACCGTCACGGTGATCTTGTCCCCGTCGGTCGTGAAGTCCAGCGCGATCGACCGCTGGTCCACGTCCGTGACGTGCGTGGACGCGCTCGGCCGGATCAGCCGCACGCTCCTCACCGACGCCGCGTCCGCCGAGGTGAACGTGGCGGAACCGCCGCGCTCGACGGTCTTCGGCCCGCCCGACAGGTCGGGCTGCCCGGTGTCGCCGTACAGGTACGGCGGCGTGTAGATCTCGATGCGCTGTTCGAACGTGCCCGGCTTGGTGTTGGCCTTGTCGGCGTAGAGCGAGTCGGAGCCGAAGACCATCACCCGGCCGTCGGGCAGCAGGATCGAGCCCGAGTGGTAGTTGCGGCCCACCAGCGGGTCGGCGACCCGCCGGAACTCGTTCTTCCCGGTGTCGTAGATCCGCGCCTCGAGGATGTTGGAGTCGCCGCGGCCCCGGTAGTCCTCCGAGCCGCCGGTGACCAGCACCTCGTCGTTCGGCAGGATCGACACCTGCGGGTAGCGGGTGCCCTTGTCCAGGGACGGTCCGTCGACGAACTCCGGCTCGTCGGCCTTGAGGTCGACGATCCGGGTCTTCTCGCTGGAGCGCTCGGACTCGCCGACCCCGCCGCCGCCGATCACCATGTACCTCTCGTCCTGCGCCGGCGGCAGCAGCACCGTGCCGGACGTCTCCATCAGGTCCGGGTCGCTCAGCCCGGGGACCTTCTCGAACGTGTTGGTCTCCACGTCCCAGACGCCCGGGTCGCGGCCCACGTCGTCCGGTCCGTAGCCGGCGTTCGACCCCGAGTAGAAGACCTTGCCGTTCTGCATCAGGAACAGCGCCGGGTACGTCGGGAACTGGCGGACCTTCTCGGTGTAGGCCCACTTTCCGGTCTGCGGGTCGTAGACCTCGTTCTTGCCCGGGACCAGCTGACCGATGTCGTCGAGGCCGGAGACGCTGAGGATCCTGCCGTCGCTCAGGGTGGTGAGCGTCGGGTACCAGCGGGCCTCCTTCATCGGGTCGACCTTGATGTACTTCTCGGCGACCGGGTCGAACTCGTAGGCGTCCCGGATGCCCTGGAAGTCCTTCTTGTCCATGGCGAGCTTCTCGGCGATGCCGTACGTGTTGCGCGCGTCGGCGCCGGTCAGGCCGTGCACCCTGTAGTTCTCCTGGGTGCCGGTCTCGTACTCGGCGCCGTCCTTCTGCGCCTCGACGTAGATGCGGCCGACGCCCGGGGTGGTGCCCAGGAACGCGCCGGTGGCCGGGTCGAACTCCTTCTCGGCGCGCGGGACGAGCACCGGGTCCTTCGAGACGAAGGTCTTGCCGTTCTCCTTGCCGGTGAACTTCGTGCCGGCGGGCAGGGTGATCGGCTCGTCCGGGTTCTCGTTGTGGACGAGCATCAGGCCGCCGGCCTTCTTCACGTCACCCTGGAGCTTCTCGTACCGCTTGGTGCCGCCCGCGATCAGCAGGTTGCCGTTGGCGAGCTGGGTGTGGCCGGTGCAGAACAGGTCGGTGGGCGTCGGCACCTTCTTGACGGTCCCCTTGACGGGGTCCCAGATCCGGGTGTCGTACCTCTTCGCGTCGAAGTTGTCCTGGTCGTTGCCCGACCCCGCGACGAGCAGCACCTTGCCGGTGCGCAGCAGCGCCGCGTGGATGGTGTTCTGCCGGTACTCCTCGGGGAACTCGACGATCTCCCACTTGCCGTGGGCGGCCTTGTACCCGGGCTGGTCGATCCTGTACTGGTGGTACTTCTCGGTGCCGAAGCGGTACAGCCACGGCCCGTTCATCCCGGCCAGCGCCAGCGCCACCGCCGTGCCCATCGCGATCCGACGGGCCCGACGGCGGCCTGCACGGTCCTTCATTCCTTACGTCCCCCAAGTCCACCCAGGGCGATTTGCATGGTCTGGTCGTCGCCGGGGGCGCCGCCCCCGGTCCCTCCCGGCCCCTCGGGGCCCGCTGCCTCGCCCGGTGCGCCGTGCGGGCCGGCCCAGGTGGGCCGGGCGTGCGGCCGGTGCGGGGCGTGCTGCTGCTGCGGCATCTGCGGCATCTGCGGCATCTGCGGCGGCTGCGGCGGCTGCGGCGCCCCGGCGGGGCCCGGCCGTCCGCCCGCGGCGTGCGCGCCGGGCTTCTTCCGGCCCTGCCGCATGCCGTGCCGCCAGGCGAACATCGGCGCGGCGGTGATCAGCAGGGCGAAGGTCGCCCAGGTCACCATCGCCGGGTGCGCGTGCCCGTAGAGGAGGCCCGCGGCGATGGAGCCGGCGAAGACCAGGATGAAGTACCAGTGGTACCGGAAGGTCCCGAACCAGGTGTCCGGGCTGGCCGAGTCGCCCTTCGGGGTGACCACGAACCTGCTCTTCCTGCGCAGGACGGAGTCGATCAGAGCCTTCGCGTACAGCGGCGCCGACAGCGCGGACATCACCATGCCGGCCACACCGCCGGAGCCCTCCGGCTCGTGCGGCGAGACGTTGTGCCGGCGGTTCCAGACGTACAGGCCGATCTGCAGGGCGGAGGCGTTGCCGTAGAGCATCAGCCAGACCGTGGGGTCGATGTTCACGCCCGAGGCGCCCAGGCCCAGGAACAGCGCGCAGCTCAGCGCCGCCAGGATCCAGTTCAGGGCCGACATCGGATAGAAGACGATCATCATCGTGTAGTTGAAGAGCTTGCTCGGCGGGAGCGAGTACCAGCCCTTCCAGTACTGCTTGAGGATCGTCTCGTACGTACCGCGCGACCAGCGCATCTGCTGGGTGAAGAAGTCGGTCCAGGCGTTGGGCCCCTCACCGACCGCGAGCACGTCCGGGGTGTAGACCGAGCGCCACTTCCTCCCCGTCGCCGGGTTCCTGTGGCGGTGCATCTCGAAGCCGGTCGCCATGTCCTCGGTGATCGAGTCGTACAGACCGCCGATCTGCTTCAGCGCCGTGATGCGCACGGCGTTGGAGGTGCCCACGAACATCGGCGAGCCGTAGCGGTTGCCGGCGCGCTGGATCAGCGCGTGGAAGAGGAACTGCTGGGACTCGGCGGCCTTGGTGACGAAGTTGTCGTAGTTGCCGTAGACCTGCGGGCCGATGACGAAGCCGACGTCCGGGTCGCGGAAGAAGCCGAGCATCCGCTCCAGGTAGTTCGGCAGCGGCACGTGGTCGGTGTCGACGGAGGCGAAGAAGTCGTAGTCGTCGCCGTGCGCCTCCAGCCAGGCGTTGTAGTTGCCGTGCTTGGTCCTGGCGCGGTGCGCGCCCTTCTCCTGGTTCCACTTCGCGACGCCCTTGCGGGAGAAGTGGTGCACGCCGAGCCGGGCGCAGACCTCCTTCACCGCGGGGTCGTCGCCCTCGTCGAGCAGCCAGACGTGCATCAGGCCCCGGTGGCGGATCCGCACGGCCGCCTCCAGGGTCTTCGTCACCATCTCCAGCGGCTCCTTGCCGGGGACGAAGGAGGTGAGGAAGGCGACCCGGGTGCCGGTCTCGGGCACCACCGGGACCGGATCGCGGGCGACCAGCGTGGCGTGCGCGTTCGACAGCACGTTCATGCAGCGGAAGAACTCGATCAGACCGATCGAGACGAGCATGACGACGTCGAGGGCGGGCAGCCAGTCGTGAGCCGGGTGGTCCCGCTCGGTCCAGTGCGAGGGCTGCAGCAGCCAGAACAGCAGGACCAGCGACAGCACCGGCGCGGCGACCAGCATCAGGGCGATCCGGATGCGGTGCGGCTCCTGGGAGATCAGCGAGCGGTACCGCACCGTGTACGGCCGGTTCGGATCGGGCTGGGTGAGGGGGCCCGCGAGCCGGCTGTAGTGCTCGTAGTCGTATTTCGGCAGCGCCTTCTTGATCCGGCGGAACGTCCCCGTGTTCCAGTTCCGGTGGCCGGGCACCCTGAGCTGGGTGGTCCGGGACGAGTCGTCGTCCCGCTGGGCGCCGGTCGGCGTCGACGTCATGAGTCATCCCCCCAGCACACGGTGGTCACCGTGTGCTTCCTCGCTTCCTCGCGTCCGCTCCGGCCCCCCTCGGCCGTCCCGGACGCATCAGTGGTGGACCGCTGCCTCCACGCCACGCACACCTTATAGACACGGCGCGGATGCGTTCCGGTTGCATGATGCCCCCCGCGGCACCGCTCCATGATGGGGGACCCCGGGCCCCGCACCACCGACAACCGGTTTCTCGACCACCAACCGCCACGAAACCACGACGATGCGAAGGACCCGGGTCTATGGTGCCCATCGTGATCGCATGGTGCGAAACACGGTGTTCACCGGTCATACGGGTCCATTGCGGCCAGTGGGGAGGCGCTGGGGGCCGGTGGTGCATACGTACGCCGAGGGGGTCGCGTTCAACGGGCGCCGGACGGGATCCGGCCAAAAACCGACGGGCCCCTCGTCTGCACGAGGAGCCCGTCTGTCGGTGCGCCGCCAGGGACTCGAACCCCGGACCCGCTGATTAAGAGTCAGCTGCTCTAACCAACTGAGCTAGCGGCGCGCGCTGACGGCGTAACTCTACAGGAGCCCGGAGGGTGCTCCGTACCGCCGGCCGCCCGGCGGCCGTCCGCGGTGCACCTTCGGTACCGGCCCGGTCCACCGTCCGTACATCATTCGGACCGTCAACATGCGCGTGCGGAGGACCGTTGCGAAAATGGCCGTCGTGCACGGACGTGACGAAATCGGCCCGGAGTGTGAGGGGAATCGCATGGAGTCTCCGGTATTCGAGGACATCGATCCGGCGGACGACTGCGACTGCCCCGGCTGCGCGCACTGGCGACGCGTTCTGCCGCATTCCGGGAGCGGCCGTTTCGCCGGTCATCCGGCGGCGCGCCGCACCGCGTTCGTCATGGCCGCCGTGACCTCGGCCGCGGTCGCCGCCCCCGCGGTCCCCGCGGTCGCCGTCCCCGGGGTCCAGCAGGCCGCCGGTCCGGACGTTCCAGCAGGTGAGGGCCCTGTGACCCCGCAGGGGAGACGGGCCCCGCTGCACGGCCCGGGCGGTCGGGCGGCCCCGCCCGCGAGCCCCCCGCGCACCGTGCGGGCGCCCGCGATCACCCGCGCGGACATCATCGAGCGGGCCCGGAGCTGGGTCACCCGGAAGGTTCCGTACGGCGTGGGCTCGTACGGGTCCGACGGTTACCGGCAGGACTGTTCGGGTTATGTCTCGATGGCCTGGCGGCTTCCCGGTAACGAATGGACCGGCAGTCTCGGGAAATACGCCAAGAGAATCACCAAAGAGGAACTCCAGCCGGGTGACGTGCTGTTGTTCCACAATGCCGCCGACCCGTACGGCGGATCCCACGTCGTCCTTTTCGGCGGCTGGGCGGACGCCGCCCGCTCCCGGTACGTCGCCTACGAGCAGACCGCGCCGCACACCCGCCGGAGGACCACCCCGTACGCCTACTGGAGCAACTCCGCGCGCTACGTCCCCTACCGCTACAAGGGGGTGAGCGACGGCGCGGGAGGGGCCGGGGCGCCCCTCCCGGCGGGCCGGACCCCGTTCCCCGGAGTGGCCTATTTCGGCCCCGGCGCGGAGAACCGTTACGTCGCCGAACTCGGCCGGATGCTCGTCGCGCGCGGCGGCGGACGCTTCTACTCCGCATCTCCCGGGGCGCGCTGGACGGAGGCGGACCGCAGGGCGACCCGGGCGTTCCAGGAGGCCCAGGGGTGGAGCGGGGCGGCGGCGGACGGGCTTCCGGGCCCCTCGACCTGGGAGCTGCTGGTCTCCGGGGAGGGCCGGGACATTCCAAACGGAGATTCCGCTTCCGGATCTGGCGGCCCGTCGGGCGCCCCCTCCTCGCACGGGGTGCCGGGCTATCCGGGCCGCGCGCTGTTCCGGCCCGGCGCCGTCAACGACCACGTCACGCGGCTGGGGAGGCGGCTGGTGGAGAAGGGGTTCGGCCGGTACTACACGAAGGGGCCGGGGCCGCGCTGGAGCGAGGCGGACCGCCGCAACGTGCGGGACTTCCAGCGGGCCCAGGGCTGGCGCGGCGGCGCGGCGGACGGCTACCCGGGCCCGGAGACCTGGCGGCGGCTCTTCGCATGACCCGTCCCGGGCGCCGGGAACCCCCCGGCGCCCGTCCCCCGACGTGACCGACGTGACGCATCTGGCGCGGAGGCTGGAGGCACGCATGACCATGACGACACCCCCCGTCCCCGAGAACCTCCCCGAACCCGGCGGTCCGGTGGACGGGGATCCGGCGGCCGTCCGGCCGGTCCGGCTGATCCACGCCGAGTCCACCACCGAGATCCCCGTCCACCTGCTGTTCCGCGACGCCCCCGCACCGGCGCCGGTGCGGCTGGAGCCGGCGGTCGTCACCCGCCGGCCGGACGCGGAGGGGCCGCTCCCCCCGGGGCGGACCACGGGGGAGCGGCCCCG